>JAKEGR010000419.1 GCA_022615465.1 Planctomycetota bacterium
CGCCGACGCACTGACCGCCGCGGTTGCCAGCGACGGCAACCCGGCAGTTGGAAATTATCTCTTTACGCCGGTGCAAACCGCGGCCGCGCAGCAGTTCCTGAGTCAATCGTTTACTTCCGGCCAGCCGGTCGGGGCCGGTGTTTTCACGTTCCGCACAGGAGGCTTTGTCGATCAAGGCATCTCGCTCGACGAACTCAACGGCGGTGCCGGCGTAAGTCGCGGCAAGATCCGCGTCACCGATCGCAGTGGGGCCAGTGCGGTCATCGATCTGAGCTTCGCGCGGACCATTGATGACGTGCTGCGAGCGATTAGCGAGGACACGACGATCAACGTGACGGCCGTCGCGGCCGGCGACGCGATCAAGCTGCTCGACAACACGGGTGGTTCAGGGAATCTCTCCGTTCAGAACGTTTCCAATGGGTTGACGGCCACCAACCTCGGCCTGGATGGTATCAATACGGCTTCTGCCACGGCAACCGGTGCCGACGTGTTTACGTTGCACGCGCAGACCAGGCTGTCGCTTCTGAACGACGGAACAGGTGTTCGGCTGCTTGGCGGCGTCGGCGATCTGGAGATTGCATTGGCGGATGGTTCGACGGTCACGGTCGACTTGGGGGATGCCGACACCCTGGGCGATGTGGTTCAGGCAATCAATGCGGCCTCCCCGACTAAGGTGTCGGTGGCAATCGCCGCGGATGGCAACCGGCTGGAGGCCACGGATCTCACCAGCGGCTCCGGCACGTTTGCCGTGAGCAGTGTTGGCTCCGGCACGGCGGCGGAGAACTTGGGCCTGGTGACCACGGCTAGCGGCGATACGATATCAGGACGCCGTCTCGTCGGTGGCCTGCGCGATACGCTCGTCTCCAGTTTACAGGGCGGGCAGGGTCTTGGCACGCTGGGTGAAATCGACATCACCAATCGAAACAATGTGTCTTCCACCGTAGACTTGTCCGGTGCTGAAACGCTTGGCCAGATCATCGACGCGTTCAATAATCAAGCAATCGGCGTCACGGCCCAGGTCAACAGTGCTCGCAACGGCATCCTGTTGACGGACACGACGGGAGCAACGGCAAGCAACCTGATCCTTGCCGACGGCGATGCCAACAACTCAGCCACTTCGCTTGGCCTGGCCGCGAATGTTGCGGCAACAACCGTTAACGGCGGTGGATTGGACCGGCATACGATCAGCACAGCCACGCTATTATCGTCGCTGAAGGGCGGGGCAGGGGTTGCCGTGGATGACATCAAAATCACCGATAGTGCTGGAAACTTCGGTGTCGTCGACTTGGACCAAACGAACAACGTCGCAACGACGATTGGCGACGTGATCGATCGGATCAATGCGATCACGACGGTTGGCGTCGTGGCTCAAATCAACGATACCGGTGACGGCATCGTGCTCCTCGACACGGCCGGAAGCACCGGCAAATTGACGGTTTCCGAAGTTGGCAACGGCACGGCCGCCAAAGACCTGCGATTATTGGGGACCTCCAAGACCGTTGATATCGGAGGAACGCCCACCGAAGTCATCGACGGTACGGCGACCGTAACGGTTACTATCGGTGAAGACGATACACTCGCCGATCTGGTGGCAACAATCAATGGTCTCGGACAGGGGGTCACGGCAGGTGTGCTCAACGATGGCACGGGCCAACGATTGTCGCTTTCAGTGAATCAATCGGGCGCGGAGAATGCATTACTTGTCGACACCTCACAATCAACCCTCGCCTTGCAGCAAATCACTCGCGCGCAGGACGCTTTTCTGCTCTACGGAGCCGGCACGGTTCCTGGCGCGGGGGTGTTGCTCAGCTCATCGACGAACCAGTTCAAGAACGTGATCAACGGCGTCAATCTTACAGTCAAGGATGGCACGCTGGAACCAGTGACCGTCAGCGTGACGGCCTCGGACTCGGCCGTCGTCGATGCAGTGAAGGGCTTTGTCGATGCGTTTAATTCGATTCGCGACTCACTCGACGAAATGACAGTTTTCAACGAGGAGGATCTTTCCACGGGCATCCTCTTCGGTACGCGGGAAGCATTGCGTGTTGAATCCGATTTGACACGGCTGTTGACTTCGCGGTTTTTTGGCGTCGGCACATTCGAGTCGCTCGAGGCAGTTGGCATCAGCCTTGACGCCAAGGGCCAGATGGTTCTCGACCAAGAGAAATTGACCACTGCATTTGCTGACAAACCCGAGGCGCTGAAGCAGCTATTTGCTGACGAAGATCTCGGCGTATCAACCAAGTTCAATGCGATCATCGAACAACTGGCCGGAGAGAACGGTTCGCTCCTCGCGACGCGATGGGAAACGCTCTCTCAGAGCATCGATACGAACTACAATCGACTCACTTTCATGGATGAACGACTGGTCCGTGAGCGAGACCGGTTGCTGCTGGAGTTCTATCAACTGGAAACGCTCATTGCCGAAATGCAACGCGGTCTTTCCGCACTGTCTTCGCTGAACATCATTCCGCCGCTAACAAGCGGCGCGTTTTCATAGCCGATGTCACAACGCGACGCATCTCAGACATTTCCAGCCTCAAGGTTGCACCCGCACAAATCACCATCTTAACAGCCGCCATTCCATGACACTTTCCAAGGGTCAAGTCAGTTATTTGGAATCCAGAGCGCTAACGTCGTCCCCCTGCCAGCTTCACCTGATGCTGATTGAAGGAGCAATTCGCTTTGGTCGGCAGGCCGCGGATGCTCTCAACCGAGGCGATGAACTGGCCGCGGATGGGCCGTTGATGCGAGTGATCGATATTGTCGGCGAGTTGCTGGCCGGTCTTCGCCAACAGAATACCGAGTTGAATAAGCGTATTGCCGAGGTGTATTGGTATCTCTTTCGCACCGTCTCGGCCGCAAAGATCAACGCCGACGCTGCGAAGCTGGCTGCTGCGATCGAACTACTGGAATACGAGCGCCAGACATGGCAGATCGTGTGCCAAAAGCTTCGTGCTGACACTGCGGGAGAAATTGCCCGGAAGTCAACCGCGCCGCTTGCGCCACCTCGGCACGGCTTGCCGACCGCACCCTGGTCGTCGTTGACCGACGCCACGGGCATCACACTCGAAGCTTGAAGCCAGGGACCGTTTTGCCCGATCGCCCCCTGGTTCCGCGACGGGATTCCCGCCGATCTCGCGGTCGGTTGACGGTCTGCCTTGCAACGCGCTATCATGCGGCGAAGGCAGTATTGTGCTTCGAGTTGATCTTGCGACTGGAGGGGAGAGGCGGACAGCCCCCGACCCTTGCGGGATCAGCTCTTGGCGACAGCCTCGATCCAGTCTCCCGACCCGAGGTAATCAAGGTGACGATGACCAAGCAACTCGTCCGCGTCGGACACAGCCCAGACCCAGATGACGCCTTCATGTTTCATGCCCTGGCCAACGACAAAATTGACACGGGCGATTACGAATTCAGGCACGAACTGGTGGATATCGAAACACTCAATCGTCGTGCGTTTCAGGCCGATCTGGAACTCACTGCGGTGAGTATCCACGCCTATGCGTTTCTGCGTGACAAATATGTACTTTGCTCTTGCGGGGCAAGCATGGGCGACGGCTATGGGCCGATGGTTGTGTCACGCGAGCCGATCGCCCTGGACCAGTTGAAAGGCGCGTCGGTTGCCGTTCCTGGCAAGCTCACGAGCGCGTATTTGGCTTTGCGAATGTGTCTGGATGCTGATTTCCCCTCGGTCGAAGTGCCATTCGATCAGATTATTCCGGCTGTTGTGGCGGGTGAGTACAGCGGTCAGCGGATCGATGCTGGACTTATCATCCATGAAGGACAGCTCACTTACTCCGACCAGGATTTGAAGCTGATCGTCGACCTCGGCCGATGGTGGCAAGATCGTACCGGACTGCCGCTGCCCTTGGGTGCCAATGCCATCCGCAAAGATTTGGGCAACGAAGTGATTCGCGATATCCAGCAGCTTCTCAAGGAAAGCATCGAGTACGGGCTGAACCATCGCGATGAAGCGATGTGTTATGCTACCCAGTACGGCCGCGACCTCGACTCCCGGCGGGCCGATCAATTCGTGGGGATGTACGTGAACGAGTGGACTCGTGATTTTGGTCCGCGAGGTCGTCAGGCCGTGGCGGAGTTTCTTGCTCAAGGCCATGCGGCAGGAGTGCTCCCGGAATTGGTCGTTCCGGAATTCGTGGAATGCAGTGCGGGGCGACCGGGATAATACTACGAAAACAAGGCCGTTCTCCATAGATTCTCACAACTTGCTGCGAACGAATTGCGCCGATGAGTTCCTCCTGGCAAAGCCGACTCGATGCCGCGATCGACGAATCGGTTGATCGCTTGGTTGCGCTACGTCGCCATCTGCACGCCCACCCTGAGCCGAGCGGGGAGGAGCTGCAGACGAGCCTGTATCTCTATCAGTTGTTTGATAGGTTGGGGCTGGGAGTGCGAATGGGGCCTGAGGGCTGTGGCCTGTTGGTCGATGGCCGCAATCAAGGCGGAGCCGGCCGCATCGCGCTGCGGGCCGATATCGATGCACTTCGCATCCAGGATCAGAAACTGGCCGCGTATCGCAGCATGAACCCAGAAGTGATGCATGCGTGTGGTCATGACGTTCACACTGCGGTGGTTGCGGGCGCTCTATTCGCCTTGGATCGGCTCGAGCGGGAACGGCATCTCCCCTGCCCCATTTGCTGGCGCGGGATTTTTCAGCCGGCGGAGGAAACGAGCCGCGGTGCTCGGGCGATGATCGCGGCCGGAGCGGTTGAAGGAGTCGATGCCATCTTATCGTTGCACGTCGACCCAACACGGCGGGCGGGAACGATCGGCGCGCGGCCCGGCGTGTTCACAGCCAGTTGCGACGCGATGCACGTTACGATCCTGGGCCGGGGCGGCCACGCGGCCCGACCGCACCAGTCGACCGATCCGATTGCCGCCGCGGCCCAACTCATTAGCACGCTGTACCAATTCATCCCGAGGGCTACCGATAGTCAGGATGCGGTGGTGGTCTCTTTTGGACAAATCCACGGTGGCCAGAATGCCAACGTGATTCCGGAGCAGGTCGTACTCGAAGGAACGGTTCGGACATTGGATCGGCAGGTGCGCGAAAAAACGATCACGCACATTCGCACCCTGGCCGATGGCATCGAACGAGTGACCGGGACAACGCTGAAAGTTCGCTTTGAGCAGGGCATCCCGTCCGTCTATAATGATTTGGCGCTGAACACGTTGCTGACCGGCGTGGCGGAGCAATTGCTGGGCCGCGAGAATTTGGTCGAAATGCACCGGCCGAGTATGGGCGGCGAAGACTTCGCGGCCTACCTGCAATACGTGCCCGGAATGATGTTCCGATTAGGGGCGGCGGGAGAGGACTCATTCTGGCCCGGCTTGCACACGCCTATGTTTGATGTCGATGAATCGTGCTTGGCCATAGGGGCCAAGATACTGGCCCGCTGCGTGGTGGAGTGGTCGTTGCCGCGGCTCTAACATGCAGGGGTGAACCCACGAATTCGAGGCGACCTCGTCATCACGCAATTGGCGCACTCAATGCGTTTCGATTCGCTTTCGCTCTCGACCTCTCATGGCGACGATCACATTCCATCATAACGACCGGCCGACTGTGGGCATTGAGCTGGAGCTGGGCCTTGTCGATGCGCAGACCATGGCCCTCACGAGCGCCTACGGTCTGTTGAATGCGCGGCTCACGGCGGAAGGGTATCTGGACGACGAAGCGAGCAACTTCAAGCCGGAGTTGATGCAGTGCGTGCTCGAGATCAACACTAAGATTTGTGAGACCATCGCCGACGCCGAACGCGACTTGCAAGAGAAAATTGCGATCGTCGAGGCGGCTGCCGACGCCTTGGGCTTGAGGCTCTGGTGGGGCGGAACGCATCCCTTCTCGTTGTGGCGCGATCAACGCATCACACCGGACGACCGCTACCTGCAACTCGTCAATCTACTGCAGGAAATGGCGCGGCGGTTGTGTACCTTCGGCTTGCACGTCCACGTAGGGGTCGACACTGGCGACAAAGCCGTGATGATCTGCGACCGCATTATGCGTCATTTGCCCACGCTGCTAGCGCTCAGCGTCAGCAGCCCCTTCTGGGAAGCGCGCCAGACCGGCCTTCATTCGCACCGCTCCAAGGTGATGGAGGGGCTGCCCACCGCCGGCCTCCCCACGCTAATGCGCAATTGGAGTGAGTATGTGTGGCTTGTAAATCACATGATCGATACCGGATTCATCAACACGATCCGCGAAATCTGGTGGGACGTCCGACCCCATCACAACTTTGGCACGGTGGAAGTGCGCGTCTGCGACATGCCGGGCAACTTGCAGGACACCCTTGCCATCGCTGCGCTTATCCAATGCCTTGTGAAAGCATTGTCCAATGAAATCGACAACGGCACTTACCAGCACGATTGCCATCCGATGATGGTGCAGCAAAACAAATGGCGGGCGGCGCGGTTTGGCAACCAGGCCAAGTTGGTCGACACCTATACATACCGCATTGCGTCGGTGGCCCGCACGGTCGATCAACTGCTCGGGCACTTGCAGACCGCCGCCGCCGAACTTTCCTGCACTCGTTATTTGGATCACTGTGTCAACATGGCGCGCGGCCCCAGTGCCGCTCAGCGACAGATTGACCTGCTGGCCGAGACGAACGACCCCGTGGAGGTGGTGCGGCAATTGACGCTGGAATCCCGCGTGAGTACCCAATGCTCTCCCCCAAACGGCTCGCAGGCAGGTTGAGCGAGGTTCTTGCAATAACCATTGCGTCCCGTCCCCTGCATCCTGTAACCTGAGTGGCATGAGTGCGGTAACCGCACCTGGATGCACGGAACAAGGCGTTGCGCAGGCGGTCTATACTTGCTACGACTTACTCGGTATCGCGCCAGAGTGTGGCATCACGGATCTGACCGACGGCAAGTACATCGACGATCGCAACGACCATGCCGCCTATCTCACTGCCCAATGCCGCCAGGCGGAGTATCTGCTGGATCAAGTGCGGTGCCGACCAGGAACGCGGCTGCTGGATATTGGCTGCGGTTACGGCAGGATCCTGGAACACGCAGCTCGTCGTGGCGCGCAGCCGGTTGGCATCACCGTCTCGCCCCGTCAGGTGGCCTACTGTCACGCGAGGGGACTCACCGTACACAAACTGAATTATCGCCATCTGTTTGGTTGTGGGAGCAATGGCAACTGGCAAGGGGCATACGACGCGTTGGTTGCCAACGGATCGTTAGAGCATTTCGTGCAGGCAGCCGATGCCGCAGCGGGTCGGACCCACGCCATCTACGAGGAGATGTTTGCCATCTGCCGACGGCTGCTTGCCGCCAACGGCCGGTTCGTCACGACGGCGATCCACTTCCGGGAGATCGGCCAATTCGATCCGCGGGAAATCATCAAAGGTCGCCAAGCTCATCCACGCGGCAGTCCAAATTACCAATTTGCGTTGCTCGAAGAATCGTTTGGAGGTTGGTATCCCGAGCCGGGACAACTCGAGCGATGTGCCGCCACGTATTTCACACTGGTTGAGGAGGAAGATGGCACACACGACTACCATCTCACCAGCGAATACTGGCTGCGACAGTTCAAAAGCCGGCTCCTCTTCAGCCCGCGGGTTTGGCGGGCGCTGGCGAGGAAATGGTGGAGTCACCCGCACGCGTTCACGGAGATGCTCCGCTGCCAACTCTGGGATCAATCCTGGGCCTGGCAATTCCGCCCACCGGCGCCGATGCGGTTGCTAAGACAGACCTGGCTGGCTCGGTGACCCGCAAGCAACGGCCAACGCTCCAAAACTACTCGTCGCTGCTGCCCGCGCCGCCAAACCGGAACACGAAGTAAACGAGTGTTAGC
>JAKEGR010000081.1 GCA_022615465.1 Planctomycetota bacterium
AAGGCGGCGGCCGAGATGCAGCAGCGGGCGGCGGCCCTGCTCAACGGCAAAGGACGAACCACTGCCAAGCGTACCAAGCAGTCGCCCGCGCGGCCGGAGATCTCGACGTTCCACTCGCTCTGCGTGCGAATCCTGCGACGGAATATCCGGCAGCTCGGCTACCCCGAGAAGTTTGTCATTTGCGACCGCAGCGAACAGGAGACGCAGGCTCGCGCCGTGCTCCGCGAGCTGCGGGCCCCCGCGACCGCACTCGCGCCGGGCGATCTGTTGGGTTACATCGGCCGCTGGAAGACGCAATCGGTGCGGCCGCACGATGCGGCGTCGATCGCGCAATCGGAGCGCGATCACCTGGCCGCGGCCGGCTATCGCCGCTACCAGGACCAGCTCAAGAAGCTCGGCGCGGTCGACTTCGACGATTTGCTGCTCCTGACTGAAGATCTGTTTGAGCGCTTCCCGCCGGTTCGCAAGAGCGAGGCCCAACGGTTCGATCACGTGCTCATCGACGAATACCAGGACACGAACCACAGCCAGTATGCGATCGTGAAGGGCCTCGCGCGGGACCATCGCAACTTGTGCGTCGTGGGCGACGATGACCAGTCGATCTACGCCTGGCGCGGGGCCGAGGTGACGCACATCTTGCGGTTCCAGCAGGATTGGAAAGAAGCCAAGGTCGTGCGGCTCGAGAACAACTACCGCTCGACTGCCGCGATCATCGAGTACGCCAACACGCTGATCGCCTTCAACCGCCAGCGGCACGACAAGACGCTGATCCCCGACCGGCCCGGCGGCGACCGGCCCGGCATCATGCAGTGCAAGGACGAAACGGAAGAAGCGATCCGCGTGGTCGGCCACATCCGCTCGGTGCTCGACGCCCGCAAGGCCCAGCCGCGCGACATGGCCATCCTTTGCCGCACGAACGAGCAGCCGCGCTCGTTCGAGACCGAGCTGCGGCGGGCCAATGTGCCCTACGTGCTCATCGGCGGGATGTCGTTCTTCGATCGCAAAGAGGTCCGCGACCTGTTGGCCTATCTGAAGTTGATCGACAATCCGCACGACGAACCGGCCCTGCGGCGGATCATCAACACGCCGCCGCGCGGCATCGGCGACGCGGCCCAGAAGCGGCTGCTCGACGAAGCCACGCGGCAAGGAAAGTTTCTCTGGGATGTGCTCGCCGACGCGGGCCCGGTCGAGAAACTCGTGGTCGACGGTGTCGACGCCAAGACGGCGGACGCGGTGGGCCGGTTCGTGCGGCTCATCGAGAAGTTCCGCGCGGACGCTGCGAAGCTCGGCATTCCTGGATTGGTTTCTCACGTGATCAACGAGACGAACTACCGCGATTCGCTCCACAAGCTCTATCCCGACCCGAACGAATGCGAATCGCGGCTCGCGTCGCTCGAGGAGATCATCAACGCGGCGGCGAGCTACGCAGCGGGCTGCCGCAAGTCGGCAAGCCTGGCCGGCTTTTTGGACGATGTGCTGCTGAACGAGCGCGATGACAGCGACGAGAAGGAATCGCAACTGGAGCGCAACGCCGTGGCGCTGATGACGCTCCACAGCGCGAAGGGCCTCGAGTTTCCGCGGGTGTACCTGGTGGGCATGGAAGAGGGCATCTTGCCGCACAAGCGGTCGCTGGAAATCGAAGGCGCGGCGATCGACGAGGAGCGGCGGCTGTGCTACGTCGGCGTCACGCGGGCCCGCGAAGTTCTCACACTCTCCTTTGCCTTAACTCGCCGCAAATGGGGCAAGCCCCGCAAGACCATTCCCAGCCGGTTCCTCTACGAAATGACCGGCCAGGCCGACAACCCGCGATCTCCGGCGAACGACGGCCCCGCGCCGGCGGGCAGAAAGGGCAAAGGGCGTGGCGCGAAATCACCCTCCGCGAAAAGCCGCGCGCCCCGCAAATCGGCCCGCCGCTGACATCGGTTCGCTCTCGTGCCCCCAACCGCCCCACCGGGGCGGAAGTCAATAGCCAGGGGCGCCAGCCCCTGGTAACCTGAACCCGTCGCCCATTAAGCCCCAACGGGGCGACAGTCGTGTCTTGCTTCTCTCGCTCGCCGCAGGAGTCCCGCCATGCCGCAGTCATTCGGCTCGCTGCATTGTCACATCGTGTTCAGCACGAAGCACCGCCTTCCGCAAATCGAAGCAGAACTGCAACCGCGCCTGTACGACTACATCGGCGGCATCGTGCGCAACCACGGATGTTGCCTCGTCGCGGCTGGCGGCATGCCGGATCATGTCCATCTCTTGGTTTCGTTATCGCGGACGATTTCGATGGCCGACGCAGTGCGCGTAATTAAGGCCAATTCATCGCGGTGGATGCACGAGGATGTTGGTCAGCGCGACTTTGGTTGGCAGGATGGTTACGGCGCGTTTGCCGTGAGTTATTCGAACGTCGATTCAGTGAAGTCCTATCTGGCAAATCAGGTGGAGCACCATCGGCGGCAAACATACCAGGAAGAGTTTCTGGAGCTCTTGCGGCGGCACAATCTGACGTGGGATGATCGGTACGTGTGGGATTGAGAACGACTTTCGCCCCGTTGGGGCTGGCGTGTTCTGGGGCGATTGGCAACCAGGGGCTTCCGCCCCTGGCTATTGACTTGCGCCCCTTCGGGGCGAAAACCACCGGTGCCTCGCGCTCGATGGGCTGCTGGTTGAGCCCTTCTTCAGCCGCGGAGCGGCGGTCGTCAATAGCCAGGGGCGGAAGCCCCTGGGATGTGACGGTGAACGAATCG
>JAKEGR010000420.1 GCA_022615465.1 Planctomycetota bacterium
CAGAATGCGGCGTAATTCCTCCAGAGTTAGTTCGGTAGCGAGGTCATGCTGTGCATCGTGCAATATCTTGCGGTAACTGTGCATGATCGTCGAGTGATCACGTCCGCCGAGTGCTCGGCCAATGTTCTCGTAGCTGCATCCGGCAATCTCGCGAGCCAGGAAAATAGCGGTAGCGCGGGCAAGAACGGTCACTTGCTTGCGAGAGCCGCTCTTGAGGATTCGCTGCGGGATGCGGTAATACCGGGCAACGACGGCGATAATTTCGTGAAGGGCAGGCCGGCGGGTGGCAAGGCTGGCCAAATACGGCTCTGTTTGATCGGGAGGGAGCGTGCGGTCGCCGCGAGGGGCTGGTGCATTGGCACACAATTCCAGCACCGCGCCGAAGATGTCGTTGGCCGTGCCGCGAACGTTGTTCGCCAGACGGCAAGCCGCTTCGTCTGGCAGCAAGCGGCCGAGCGCGGCGGCGGTTTGCGTTGCCAGTCGCTGCCGGGCCGAGGTTCCTGGCGGGGCGAGTTGCAACACCAGGCCCGCCGCAAGACGGCTGCGGATGTCGGGCGACAAATTGGGAAGCGTCGCGATCGGCAGCGTGGCGGTGACGAGGATGATCTTGTCGGTTTCCTCGAATTGATCGAGCGTGTTGCGTAACTCTGCGAGTAGATGCTGGTCACGGGGCAAATGATCGAGACCATCGAATGCGAGCAACTGTCGAGAGCGGAGTCGCTGGCGGAACTGTTTTACCGTGTTTGAATCGATCGCGGCGATGAATTCTCGACGGAAATCGATGGTCGTAAGATACTCCGCGGATTCACTGCCGCAGCGCCGTTGCCAACACCGCACAAGGCCGCGGGCCAGATGGGTCTTCCCGGAGCCGGTCGGGCCGTGGATCGCGATCAAACGGGGTGTCGAGGGGTGGCGGCCCGCGGGATCGGAACTGAGGGGCGCAGAATGGGCGTGGCCGTTCACCGGCGGCTCGGCGAGCAGCCGCCCGAACGAAGCGGCGACAAGCTGGTTTTCCGGCCCGGCAATGAACGAGGGGAGCGTGACGGGGGGCGCGTTGTCGGCCGCGGAGACCGAGGTCACCACGAAAGTTCGACCGGGCAGGGGAAGTTCGGTGAGGTTCTCGACCACGTCGGTTCCGTCCGGAATCTCGGCTTGAGCAATGGCGAACAGCCGCTCCCCGCTCTTTTCCGGCCGCCGAGGCCGGCGCGTTGAGGCCGCGGCGAACAAGTCATTTTCGAGGCGCGAAGGCGGCAGTTGAGGCAAGCCAAGATTCTACCCGATCTCAGGGGCGCGTGGGAGCCGTCATGGGCGATTTTCAGTACACTTTTCGCGGTCGCAAATCGTTGCAACAGCGAAGGATGCGCCGAGCCGCCTCGTCGACTTCGTCGGTTGTGGTGTTGGCGCCCAGGCTAAATCGCAACGAGCTGGAAATCACGGCCCTTTCAGCCCCCATGGCAACGAGTGTTGCGGAGGGTTCGCTGGAACCACTGGCGCAAGCCGAGCCGGTTGAGCAAGCGACGCCGGCCTGATCGATCGCCATGAACAAGGCCTGCCGATCGAGGCCAACCAAGGCGATATTCGACGTGTGAGGCAATCGCTCCACGTCGTGACCGAGAACGAGGGCTTCGGGCCAGCCCTGCAAAATCGTCTGCTCAAAGCGGTCGCGCAAGGCCCGCATTCGGCTGGCGCGTTCGGTCGATTCGGCATGCCACAGTTGCAGAGCGCGGCACATGCCGACGGCCAGGGCGACCGATTCGGTGCCAGGACGGAATCCAGCTTGCTGGAAACCGCCAAAGAGTTGCGGATTGAGTCGAACGCCATGACGCACGATGAGCAAGCCAATGCCGAGCGGCCCGTGGAACTTGTGGGCGGCGGCGGAGAGCGTGGCCGCGCCCAGCGCGTGGAAATCCACGGACAGCTTGCCCACGACTTGGGCGGCATCGGTGTGGAGGGGAACGCCCTGCTCATTCGCGATGGCCGCGAGTTCGGCCACGGGCTGCAACACACCGGTTTCGTTTTGGCCAAGCATCGTGGCGACAACGCGCGTGTCGGATCGCAGGAACGCGCGGAGCTGATCGAGGCGGATCACGCCGTTGGCGTCGACGCCGAGGCGATCGACTTGCCAGCCTGTTGCGGACATGGCGTCGGCAAGTGCTGTAATGCTCGGGTGCTCAACGGCGGAGAGGATGATCTGTCCGGGGTGCTCCGCGGCGTGGCTGCTGAAGGGGCGTCTGCCGCCCTCCGCAAGTCCGCGGAGGGCCAGATTGTTGGCTTCGGTGCCGCCGCTGGTGAAAATGACCTGATCGGCGTCGATGCCGGTGGTCTTCGCCCCGAGAATTTCGGCAATCCGCTCTCGGGCGTCTTCCAGCTTTCGGCGCGCGCGGCGGCCGAATTCGTGCTGGCTGGCCGGGTTGAGATACGGCGCGGCATGGCACTCGCGGATCGCATCGATCACCTCGGGCAGGAGCGGCGTGGTGGCGTTGTGGTCGAGATAAATCAGTTCGGGCATGTCTGTATGATAGGAAAGGAAGCGAGAAGGCGGGAGTCGCGGGCAGGTGACGCTGCTTTCCGTAAGGATGTGCCGGGCGATCGCCCCCTGGGGGAGCCAAAACCGGCATTGCAGAGCGGAAAACCGGCCGGGTATGATTCCGCCCCCGCTTTCCGTTCACCCCCAGGAAGTCACCCATGCAAACGACCTTTCGTGCCATCGTGATGCTGGCCACGCTGGCCATCGTGGTAAAAGGCTGGCAATTCTATGGGCCGCCAACGGAGCAATTGAAGTCGTTCGCCTTGCGGGCCACGGAGATCGTGCAAAAGTCGCTCCAGAGCATTCAGCAGCCGGATTCGCTTGCTGCTGATCCGCGAACCGCGGCGGCACCGCCTGCCGCGCCACCACTTAGCGTTCCAACCTCGGCCGCTCAGCCGCCGCTTGCCAGCGCCGCCATGTTGTTACCGGCGGGCAGGGAGCAACAACAAGACTCCGTGGACGACGACCAGCAACTCCAGGCGATGCGTACGCGGCTGGAGCAACTTGGCGTCCGCGACCAGCGGCTGGAGCCGTGGGGATCGAGTGGTGAGTTCTATCGGTTTAGTTGTCGCGTGCCTTGGGGCGAAGTGGCGGGTTTTTCCCGGCATTTCGAATCCGTAGCCCAGAAGCCATTGGCGGCCGTGGCGGCCGTGGCCGAAAAAGTAGGGAACGCCGTCCCTGGCGTTCCGTGAATTACGGAACGGCACAGAGGCCGTTCCCTACAGGAAAAACCATTCCGACCCCGTGATAATTCCCTAGTGACATCGGGTGACCCTATGAGCAGCTTGGGCCAGCAGTTGAGCAGCATTGCCACTCGCTACCGATCGCCGCTGGATCGGGTTGCCTCGATTGCGAATCAGGGTTTTCGGCGGGCAGGCGGCCCACCACGCTACGGCTGGGTTGGCCGTTTCGCTGCCCCTGGTGGCGGAACCAGCAACTCGCTGTGCCGGCGGAGTCGTTTGGAAGCCGTGCTGCTGCTTAGCCGAGAGCCACTCTCGCTACGCAAGTTATCCCAGTTAGCCAATCTTGCCGATGGTACAGAGGCCCGCACGCAGCTTGCCGCCCTGCGGCGGCGGTATGACGAACGTGGTTGTGCGTTTCAGGTGGAGCGGGTAGCAGGTGGCTACCAGTTGCTGACCAGGCCGGGATTTGCGTCCTGGCTCAGGCCGCTCCGGGGGGTGGATCAAGAG
>JAKEGR010000421.1 GCA_022615465.1 Planctomycetota bacterium
CCGGGCATGGTGAGGACGACCACGCCGTCGATCACACCGCCGACCGCGCGGCTGAGCATCGCGGCCGGGCCGATCTCGGCGTAGCTCAGCATCCGGAACAACTCGCCGTAGCCCGGCATGGTTTTCGTTATCAGGCCGAGGATCGTTTCGTACGTTTGATCGCGCGCGGTGATGCCCGTGCCGCCGGTGATCAGCACGGCGTCGATCAGGGCCGGGTCGGCCAGTCTGCGGACCAGGGGTTCAATTTCTCGGGGGTCGTCGCGGACAATTTCCCGCGCGGCAACCTGGTGCCCGGCGGCCCTCAGCAAATCGGCGACAAGCTGCCCGCCCCGATCGGTTTCCGGCGTTCGGGTATCGCTCACGGTAATCACGGCGCAGCGGACATGCTGGGGCGATGCGGAGCGGTGTTGGGACGTGGAAGTGCTCATCGAATGGTTTGGGGTTAAGGGTCAGTCGGGAAAAACCATGGGAAAACAGGGGCCGAAACAGCCAGTATAATAGAATTAGACCACGAGTGCTCTTTCAGCCGTACACCGATGGGTGGCTTGTCCATCCGTGCGCTGGCACTGCTGGACAAGCCAGCAGTGGCACCCATTTTTCGAATGGCCGGAAATTGATCATGCGCTACGCACGTTCGATTGCCAACACCGCCGTGATTCTTGCCGCGCCCGTCGTGTGGTTCTGGACCAATGAGGCTGCACGGGGCGAGGTATTGAAGCTCGCCAACGGCGGCCAAATCGAGGGGCGGCTTGTCGAGGACGCCAACAAAGATCATTACATCATCGAGACATCCGACGGCCGGATCTCAATCGCTCAGTCGCAGGTGGTCAACGTCGAATCCACCTCGGAAGACGAACAGCAATACGAGGCGCTCGCCCGCACCTCGCCCGACACGGTCGAGGCCCACTGGAAGCTGGCCGGGTGGTGCCGCGAGCGGAAGCTGCGTGACGAGGCGCAACAGCATTTGACGCGGATCCTCCAGCTCGATCCGCATCACGCGGAAGCCCGGGCGCTACTCGGCTTCAAAAACAAAGACGGCACGTGGATGACCCGCGACGAAGTGCTGGCCGCACGCGGGCTGGTGCTTTACGAAGGCCGGCATGTGGCGGTGCAGCACGTGGAACTGTTCGAGCGCGAGAAAGAAATAAAGCTGTCGCAGGCCGATTGGGCCGACAAGCTGGACCGCTGGCGTCGGGCGCTGGTGGGACGGCGCGAGGACCGCGCGGCCCAAGCGCTGTCCGACATCCGCCAGGTGGATGATCCCCAGGCTGCCGAACCGCTGGTCCGCTTGCTCGAGCGCGAGGCAGACCCGGAGCTAACACGGTTATGGATCGAGACCGCGGCGCGAATCGATCATCCCGCCTGCATCGAGGCGCTCGTTCGTTTGTCACTGTTTGATGACGATGAGGAAGTCCGCGAGCAATGCCTTGACATTCTGGCCGATTCCGGCCGCCGAGGAATTGTCACGCCCTACATCCGGGAATTGCGCAGCAAGGAAAACGAAATCGTAAACCGTGCCGGCACGGCCCTCGGCCGACTCGGCACCGCCGATGCCATCGGCCCGTTGATCGACGCGCTCTCGACGAAACACACAATCCAAGTCGGGAACGGCAACCCGGACCAGCAAGGCTATACGTTTTCGCCCGATGGCGGCGCCTTCAGTTTCGGCGGCGGGCCGCAGATCGTGACTCGCGAGATCCGCAACCCGGCGGTGCTCAACGCGCTGGTGCAGTTGGCCGGCGGGACGAGCTTCGACTACGACCAGGATGCCTGGCGGGCGTGGCTGGCCGCGCAGGCCAGGCTGCACGTCGTCGATGTGCGAAGAGATGAGTGACCAGGACACGGGGGGGACGATTCTTTACGCCGAAGGCGCTGCATCACGGTCGGGGTCTGATCCTTCGTCCTCCACCGCTCCCTTGAAAAATCGCAGGTGTTCAAAAATCGTTGTGGAAATTCGCGCGCCAATTTGCTAACGTAATGACCATGATCAGCAACCGAGCGCAAACGGCGCCGCAGTTGAACAAGGCCGCCCAGGCTGAAGCGGCCTTTGCGCAACTGATGGCCGAGGCCTCGTGCCGCGGTTATTACGGCACGGCCGGATTGTCACTGAGCATTCAGGACGGGCGGATTCAGCACATTCGCGTCGCCATCGAAAGGATGATTAAGTAGCCGTCCGCCTATGGCGGACATGTCAACGGTATCGTACAGAGCTTTGATCCGCCCGTGGCGGACCGGGTATCCAGACGAGCCCACTTGAAGGCGAACAGGCCTTCCGGTGGGCTTTTTTTGTTCACGTAGCGGCGGTTTCTCCGAAACTGCCATTTCCCAATAGGAACATGCGTATGCCAGAAATGCTGCAGGAGTATGTCGATTCGGCAAGCGTGCCGCTGCGGGTCGATCGGGCGGTGGGAATCATTCGCGGCGTGAAGTTGCTCGGCATGCGGTCGCGCAACGGGCGTCGCTATCGCCCCGACGCACTTCGCGCGGCGGCGAGTCTCTACGAGGAATCCAAGGTAAACATCAATCATCCGAAAGGCCATCCGCTATCGCCGCGCGATTACCAGGATCGCTTGGGCGTCATTCGCGATGTGCGATTCCGAGCGGGTGACGGCCTGTTTGGCGACCTGCATTTCAATCCGAAGCACGCTTTGTCGGAGCAGCTTGTGTGGGATGCTGAACACGCGCCACAGAATGTGGGCCTGTCGCACAACGTTCTGGCACGCACCGCGCGCAGCGGCAACGAGA
>JAKEGR010000082.1 GCA_022615465.1 Planctomycetota bacterium
ACTGCATACCTGCATGGTATACTTTGTATACCATGGAATGTGAGTGGGACTTGCGTAAAAGCGTTTCCAACAAGAAAAAGCACGGGATCGATTTTGTCGAGGCGAAGCTCCTCTGGGACGACCCGGATCGACTCGAAATCCCGGCGAGAACCGTGGGAGAAAATCGCTTTTTGCTGATCGGTAGAATCGCGGCGAGGCACTGGTCTGCCGTGTTCACGTTGCGCGGGGACCATATCCGCATTATCTCCGTTCGCCAATCACGGGAGCAGGAGGTTGAGGTCTATGAAAGCTGAAGAATTCGACAAGCGATTCGACCGGGGGGAAGACGTCGCCAAGCATCTCGACTTCTCGAAAGCCAGACGCCCGGGAAGAGAACAGCGACGAGTCAACGTGGATTTTCCCACCTGGATGATTCAATCGCTTGACCGAGAAGCAGAACGCCTGGGAGTCGCCCGGCAGGCTTTGATCAAAATGGTCGTCGCTCAGCACATTGAAAAGGCACGCACCTGAAAGCACTCGGGGCCGAAAAAGGTTCCGCGATAACCGATTTAAGGCTCAGCGAAATGGGAACCGCACGGTTAATCAGAATTGGCGACTTGCGTTGTCATAGGGTATGATTTAGTGGAGGTGAAACAACCGGTATCGTATCGTAGTAGTGGGGAAATCGAATGAGTCTAACCGCGGTCTACATGCAAGTGCCTGAAGGCTACATCGCATTTGTCGAGGAGCTGCCAGGTGCGAACACGCAAGGCGCGACCTTGGAAGAGGCACGCGAGAATCTTCAAGAGGCCGTTGCCCTTGTTCTGGAAGCAAACCGCGAGTTGGCTGAGCGATCGTTGGCCGGGCAGACCGTGGTTCGTGAACCCTTCGAAATGGCAAACTCATGAAGCGGGTGGATCTCATCCGTCATTTGAAAGTAAACGGTTGCTATCTCTTGCGCGATCGGGGACGACATAGCGTCTACGTCAACCCGACCAACAATCGAGTCTCAGCAGTGCCACGACACCGCGAGATCAACGATTTTCTGGCGAGAAGGATTTTCCGCGATTTGCAGGTTCCCGAACCGTGATTCACACCAGCCCCCACCGCTTCCGCAAGAACCATTCCACGCCCAACAGCCCGACGAACAGCAGGAAGAACGGCCAGGTGTCCCAGTAAGTCACTTTGGCGACCACTTCTTCCTTGAGTTCGGGCGGCTTGTCGGCCAGGCGCTTCAACAAGTCGGGAAGTTCCTCGGCGGCCAGCGCGGCGCCGCCGGCCGGCCTGGTCATCTCGGCCAGTTGAGCCATGAGGCTCGGCTCGGCGGCCGGACGATCGAGTTCCAAATCCTGGTCGGGCACCAAGAACCGCGCCTCGGCCGTGCCCAGCACATCGTTGCCCTCGCGGCCGGTCACCGTGACGACGTAATCACCCGGCGCCTGGGTCTCGCGAAAAACCGCGCCCCATTCATCGCCGCTCTTGGCGGGACGCACATTCAGCGTGTTTCCGTCCGGAGTTTTCACCGCCACATCGAATCGGGCGTTCTCGATCGGTCCGCCCTCGGCATTCTCCGCGCCGACCGCGAAATCGACGCGCGTGCCGCGTGTCACGCGCCGCCCGGCCAGCCGAATCCAGACGCGGCCTTCAGTCTGCTCGTCCTTTTTGGCCAGCCACAACACGCACTGCCGCCAGAAGCGTCGATGCGCGTCGCCAAAACCTTGCATCGGCCAGCGCCACGTCGAATCGCCGGCGAACGCGAGCGTGCGGCCATTGCCCGACTGGCCGGCCACGAGCAGTGGGTGCCGCTGGGCGTCGTCGGCCTCGGCGAGCACTTGCGCGTTGGGCTTCAGTTCATCCTGGGCGATCGAATTCGCGCCATCCAACGGCGGCAACTCCAACCAGGCAGTTGCAGTATTGCCACCAAGTTGCATGATTGGATGCCGCGTGCCGAGCGGCGCGCTGAGACGCATGGGAACGGGACCGGCAAGGTGGACGTCCTCGCGGAGCGGCTCGCCAAAGTTTTGCCGCTGCGCGGGACCAATGTTGATCGGCAGGACGTCGGCCAGCGGCGAATCGCGGAACCCGCCCGGACCAAAGCTGTGATAGCCACCGAGCATCATGAGGCCCGTGCCATTACGCACGCGATCCGCCAGCGCTTGCCAACTGGCGATGGTGAGGGCCTGGGCGTCGACATCGTCGAGGATCACGACATCGTATTTCCCATCGCGGATCGCCTCGCTCAGATCAACATTGGTCGGCTGGTAATTGAATAGGCGCCGTTCGACCACGACATCGGGGGACTGGGCCAGCGCCGCCCGCGCGAACCGCTGCTCCTGTCCCGGCCCGCCGCCAACGCGTTTCGCTCCGACCAGGTACAAGACGTTGATTCCGCCCGTGCGAACGGTGACGAACGTGCTGACTTCGTTGTTCGTCGTCACCAGTTCGCCGTCGCGCGGCTCGACGCGAAGGCTGACCTTGTATTCGCCCGGCGTTTGCGGCGTGTGGCGAAGCACGACCGGCAGCGAGCCGCCCTCCATGCCGGTATCCACGGAAATCGTGTCGACTGGCTGCATGCCGTCGGCTGATTCCCACAGGAGCTGCGCCTTCACCGGTTGATTCGCATACCCGACTGCCGTAATGCGGCCGCGGACTTCGGTGGGCGCGTCGGTAAAAAGGGTTTCATTCGTAACCAGGTCGCCGATGCTCAGGTCGGCCCGCTCGCTTCCGCCCGGTTTGCCGAAGGTGAACGTGAAGAGAGGGATGTTCTCGGCGGCGAGGCGGCGGACGGCCACCTGGGGCGGCAGATCGCGCGGGGCCAATGCCCGTTGCGCCCCGTCGCTCAGCACGAGCATCGCCAGCACCCGGCCGCTCGCCTCGCGATCGAGCGCCTCATGGATTGCCGCGCCCAGGGCCGATTGTTCCCCATCCGGTGAATCGGCCAGGGAGAGCGTTCCTTTGTCCACGGGTATCTTGTGCGTTTCCGCATCGAAGGCGTACGCGTTCACTTGCCAGATGTCCGCGAGCTTCGCCAAATCACCGGCCGCCGCATCGAGCAGCGATTTCATCGACCGCCATCGCGAGGCATCGCCCAGCGAATCCTCAACCTGCATGCTCCGCGATCCATCGACCAGCAGCACGAGCGATGCCGGGACTGGTTTTTGTTGCGTGGTGACGAGGGTCGGCCGCAGCATTGCAAACAACGTCATCAATACAACCAGCAGGCGCAGGCCGATGAGCGTTGCCAGTTTACGTCGCGAGAGATTTCCATGCCGCGGCAGGACGCACAGCAATACCAAGAGCAGAAGCACTACCGCCGCCATCTGCGGCCAATCGGCGATCGGTTGGAGACGGAGTGTGCTCATGGCGTCGTGCGATGGAACCGATTAGCCAACAGATGCTCGACACCGAGAACGAGCGCCACCGCGAGGATCAGGATCGGGAACAATTCGCGTCCCACTCGCCCCAAGCCAACGCGGACTTCAATCTCTTCGCGCGAGCGGGCCACGCGAACACGCTCCTCCCCCAATGCGGCCGCGATCTGTTTGGCAGTCGTGCGTTCCAAACGGCACATTTCGGCGGGACAGTTCACGCTGAATCCGCGGTCAAGCCCCCCCTGCTCTCCACCCGCGCGCACACGGTAGTTGCCCAGCGATTCGGTCGACGCGATCGACAAGTCTTGCCGGCCCGGCGTCAGCGACTGCCGGACCGCGCTGGAGTCGGGCATCTGCAGCACGTAGCTGGTTGTCTGTTCTTCGGGCGACAGCCGGATAACGACCGATTGACCCGCCAGATAATTGAGTTGCGCGTCGCTCCCGCCCACCAAATAGTCGGCGATGCCGTTGGCGAGCGCCAAAAACGGCCAGGGATCGGGCGCGGTGGGCAGTAAGTTCCAGGGGTCGCCGTGCGCCGGATCGGAGACACTGGTGGTCATCATCAGGACGCGGCCGGAACCAACCAATTGTTCGACGAGCGCCGGCTGACCGTTGGCGAAGGCGGCCACCACGTGGGCGGATTCGGCCCCGGCCTCCAGTTCCCAGTATTGGAACACCGGAAATTCGGACCACGGCACGATGTCGGCCAGGTCGCGCAGTTCCGCCAGCGCCGGATGCTCGACGGCGACTGGCCGCAAGTACGTCGCCTCGCGGGACACCCACCGCAACTGGGCTGGCAGCAATTGCTGGGGGGCCGGTTGGTTGAATTCGTCGCGTCGCGCCTGCCTGCCGAGAAACACGCCGACGCCGCCGCCGGCCTGCGCGAAATCGGCCAGCGCCTGCCAGGTCTCCGCCGACAGCGGCGGGGGATCAATCAAGCAGATGGCGTTGAACTCGGCAAGTTGAACGGTTTCCAATTGGTCGAACGTGCTGCTCTGGCAATCAAACTTCGACTGTACGAAACCCGTGGCCGAGTTGGGCGAGAGCGCTTCGCTCAGAAAGAGCGCGCTGTCGGTGGTCTCAGCCAGCAACAGGAGTCTGCTCGGTGGTCGCACGTCGAGGGTGAAGTAACGCACGTCGTCGCAGGGCAAGGCGTCGCGGCCGACGATCCGCACATAGCCTTGATGCGTGCCGAGCGGCAAACCAGATAAGGAGAATTCGACCGGAACCGGTTGCCCGTCCGCCGGGGTTGCCACGACCTGGCCGCGTTTTTCTGATTCCGCGAAGCGAGCGCCCACGTAAAGCTCGACGACCACTTCCTGAGAACCTGTCGTTGCGGGCGAATCTTCAGCGGTGCCGGGTGCGTCGGTCGCTGACGTCTTCGCTTCCGCATCGGTTGCTGCCGGCTTCACGGACGCGGCATCCGCGGGGAGCAGTTCCGTGTCCATTGCGAGCAGTCCGCCAGGGGCGAGTTGCTCCTTGGAAAGCCGCAGCGGCGCAAGGCCCACATTTCGCGGTTGTTCGACGCTGACATCGATCAGATACGCGTTGGCGTCCGGCAATTCATCAAGCCGCGCCTTGAAATCGGCGATCGCAACGTTTGGCCAGGCTTCGGTTGCCAGATCCGTGAACACATAGATTTCGCCGCGATGGCCGATCTGTTCCTTCAGCCAATCGGTTGCGTCGCGCAGCGCTTCGGAGAGCGGTCGAACGGCCCCGCTGGTCGCCAATCGCTCGACGCGCAACTCGGCCGCATCCAGATTGGCGGCACTGCCTCGACGGCTGTCCGAGCGATCGACGACGGTGACGGGACTATCGGGCGGCAACTGTCCGAGGAGCCAATCGGCCAGGTCTTTCGCCTGATCGAGCCGCGTCTGATTTTCGTGCAGATACTCCATGCGGAGCGAGTTATCGAACACGAGCACGGTGGCAATGGGCCGGCCTTCCTTGCCGGCGACACCAGAGCCGCGCAGCACCGGCCGCGCCAGCGCGAACGCCAGCAGGGCGATGATCGCGCACCGCAGCGCCAAGAGCAGCCAGTGGCGCAGCCGAAGCCGATGCTGGTTGAGCGACTGCCGCCGCTGGACGAACCGCAACGCGGGAAATACAAGCTTCCTGGCGTCTCGCCGCATGATGAGATGCAGCACGATCGGCAGCGCGATGAACGCGGCACCGCCCAGCAAAGCGGGAGTGACAAACCCCATCGTGCTAACCTCGCGACCTGCGCATGATCAGATATTCGGTAAGCGCTCGGTCGAATGGCGTGCTGGTATCGAGCGCGACGTAGTCGATGCCGCTCTGAAAACACTCGCGGCGGTATGTTTCGCGAAACTGGGCGATTTCATCAAGATAATCGTGGCGGTAGCTGTCGGCATCGACCTCGAGCCGCGTCTGTGTCTCCGGCTCCTCGAATTCCACCAGACCCGAGAACGGAAACGCAACCTCGGCTTCATCCAGGATATGGAACAGGATCACGTCATTCCCGCCGTGGCGAAGCTGCCGCAACGACGAGATGACCGGCTCCGTGTCGGCTAGCAGGTCGCTGAAGACCATCACCAGGCTGGCGTGTTTCAACATGACGGCCAATTCCGCCAGGCTCTTGCCGATATCCGTCTTCCCGGCGGGACGCAACCGCGCCAGCATCGACAACACATTGCCGATCTGCTGCCGCTTCGATTTCGGCGGCAGGCAGTTGTTGATCCGCTCACCAAACGTGACGAGGCCCACCGGGTCATTCTGATGGATCATCAAATAACAAAGCGCGGCCGCCAGACAGATCGCGTAATCCAATTTGGTGAGTTCCTGGCGGTAGGTGTAGGCCATCGATTCGCTCAGGTCCATGGCCAGATAGCCAGTGATGTTTGTCTCCGCCTCGAATTTCTTGACGTAATACTTGTTGGTTTTAGCGTAAACGAGCCAGTCGATATCGTTGGGGTCGTCGCCCGGTGTGTACTTGCGATGCTCGCTGAACTCGACCGAGAAGCCGTGGAATGGGCTGGCGTGCAGTCCGTGAAGGAAGCCCCTGACGATGAACTGCGCGCGCAAGTCGAGCCGTGAAATCTGGCGAATCACTTCCGGCTTCAGGTATTTCTCGACGGTAGACATTCAATAGGTTCGCGATTCTTGGCCGCGATGCGTCAGCCCGCGAACTTCGGCACCTCCGGCACGGGCACCTCCCTCAGCAGGCGCTCGATCACGTCTTCGGTCGTCAGTCCCTCGGCCTGCGCCTGAAAGTTCGTACTGATACGATGCCGCAGCACGGGCACGGCAACCTTCAGCACGTCTTCAATTGCCACACTGAACCGCCCATCCATCGCCGCCAGCGACTTGCCGCCGTGAATCAAGAACTGCCCCGCCCGCGGGCCAGCGCCCCAATCGACCAACTCCTGGACAAACTTCGGCGCGCTCGGATCCTTGGGTCGCGTCGCGCGAACCAGAGAGGCCGCGTACTTGATAATGTGCTCGCTGACCGCCACGGAGCCGACCAGCTTCTGCAGGTTGAGGATCGCCCGTTCGGAAAGCACCTTTTGCACTTCCGGCCGGTCGTGGCGGGTCGTGGCGGCGAGAATCTGTTCTTCTTCCGCGGCCGAGGGATAGTCCACCTTGATGTTGAACATGAACCGGTCGAGTTGTGCTTCCGGCAGGGGATAGGTGCCTTCTTGCTCGATGGGGTTCTGTGTGGCCAGAACGAAGAACGGCAAATCGAGCTTGAAGGTCTCGCCGCCGGCGGTGACTTCGTGTTCCTGCATGGCTTGGAGCAACGCGGCCTGCGTCTTCGGCGGCGTCCGGTTGATCTCGTCGGCCAAGATGACGTTGGCGAACACCGGACCACGCATGAACTTGAACACGCGACGGCCGGTGCCGACGTCCTCTTCGAGGATCTCCGTGCCGGTGATGTCGCTCGGCATGAGGTCCGGCGTGAACTGAATGCGCGAGAACTTCAAGGACAGTGTCCTCGAGAGTGTCGAG
>JAKEGR010000083.1 GCA_022615465.1 Planctomycetota bacterium
ATGTCAGGTTTTTCGGCCTGACAGAGAGCAGGGGGGACAGCGGGCCGGTCGGCCCCGGCTATCCGGGATTGCTCTCGCCACAGCGGAGGCAAAGGATAGCGATCGGCAGGACGAATGTCAAAAGCGGATTTGACGATTATTGCTTTGAAAATGGGGAAATAGTGGTCTTTACGCATCGCCGGGTTCTCGCCACAATACGCCCCGCAATTCGGAGCCAGGTTTGTCTGCGTGATGCGGCCGGCGTGGTCGTCCCAAATCACCCCTGGCGAAATCCTACGTAGGTCATGGATGACCCCTATAGCAAGGAGTGCTGACGTGAGATCACTTCTGTTAACAACCGCCGCCGCGGCGGCTCTGTCGACGCTTGGTATTTTGTCCTCAAACGCTCAAGCGCCGAATGCTCAAGCGCCGAATGCAGCCGGCTTGAATGCCGAAAAGCACGGCATTGCCGTCGTGGATATCAGCTACATTTTCAAGATGCACAACCGATTCAAGGCCACGATGGAGAGCATGAAGGGGGAGATGGAAAAGATCGAAGCCGAACTGAAGGCGGATCGCGACCGAATTGCACAATCAGAACAACAGCGCAACTCGTTCAACGCTGGCTCGGCCGAATTCAAGCAGGCTGACGAAGAAGTGGCCCGCATGATGGCGGAGTTCAATCTGAAGATGACCCGCCTGCGGAAGGATTTCCTGGAGCGCGAGGCCAAGGTCTATTATCAGACCTATGTGGAAGTGGGCGAGGCCGTAAGTTACTACGCGAAGCGTCATAACATTGGTCTTGTGCTGCGATTCAATGGCGAAACGGTGGATGCCAACCGCCGCGAGGATGTATTGCGCGAGATCAACAAACCCGTCGTGTTTCAAAATCAGATTGATATTACGCCGGATGTTCTGGCCCTGTTGAACCGGGATCAACGAGCCGCGCAGCAACCGACCACCTCGCAGTTGCCGACTCGCTGACACGAAAGCTGGATGCCTTGTCGGAGCGGCGTTGCGGCCGCTTTGGCAGGCATGATTCAAGCGGCGCGGCATGACGCGCCGCCGCAGTCCGCTACGGACGCCACCTTGCTTAGGAGCTTTGTCATCGATGCCAGTTGCGCGCCGCCAACGCACGGTTGCCCGGCCTACGGCCGTGTCGGGGTACGGTTACTTCAGTGGCCGCGATGTTCGGGTTGAGTTCTGGCCGGCGTCCGAAGGGGCCGGTATCTGTTTTGTTCGGCACGACCTCGGTCCGGCCGCCTGGGTGCCCGCGGCGGTCGAGTTTCGCATCGATGTGCCGCGCCGCACCACGTTGGAACGCAATGGCGTCCGAGTGGAGATGGTCGAACACGTGTTGGCCGCGTTGGCCGGCATGAGAGTGGACAATTGCGAGGTGTGGGTCAATGCCGCGGAAATGCCCGGCTGTGATGGCTCGTCGCGGCCATTCGTCGAGGCGATCAATGCGGTGGGCGTGATGGAGCAGCGCGCGCCGGCGCGGCAGGTCGTCGTTGAGCGGCCAGTGCGGGTCGGGGATCAGGATGCCTGGATCGAAGCGCAGCCCTCGCGAACCGCGGGTCTGTCGGTTTCCTTTGAGCTTGATTTTGGACCAGCGGATCCGATCGGGCGGCAAGTCTATGCCCTGGATATTACGCCGGATTCGTTCAGCCGCGAGCTGGCTCCCTGCCGGACATTCATTCCAGAGAAAGAAGCTCAGGCGATGTTGGCCCAAGGAGTTGGCCAACGCGTGACGCCCCGCGACCTGTTGATCTTTGGTCCGCACGGACCAATCGACAATACGTTGCGGTTTGCCGATGAGTGCGCCCGGCATAAAGCGCTTGACGTGGTGGGAGATCTCGCTCTGACGGGCTGCGAAGTGGTTGGGCATGTCGTCGCTTACCGATCAGGCCATCGATTGCATGCCGAATTGGCGAAGCGGCTGATGGACCAGGCGGATGCTGGCAATCAGCAGTTTGGAGTTTCCGGGCTCAAGCGGTGTGCGTGACCAATGCGGTCGCTCTCTCGGAGAAATGCCGGCTGCGTATTGAATTCACCCTCGCCGGGAAATGGTAACAAGTGGGAGTAACCTGGGATGGCGACTCGCATTGCACCTCTCGCGTCTGTCGATCCAGCCGCGGAAATTGCCGAAGATGTTGAGATCGGGCCGTTCTCGGTAATTGGTCCGCATGTGAGCATTGGCCGTGGCACGCGGTTGATAGGCTCGGTAACCGTGATGGGCCAAGTGACAATCGGCTGCGACAACGTGATCTATCCCAATGTCGTGATTGGCGGTGAACCCCAGGATGTCAGCTACGCAGGCAGTGAGACGCAGGTGGTCCTCGGGGATGGAAACACGATCCGCGAGGGGGTCACGATCAATCGCGGGAGCGAGAAGGAAGACGGCATTACGCGGATCGGCAACGGGAATTTTCTGATGGCCTGTTGCCATGTGGCCCACGACTGCAAATTGGGAAACCACATTATCATAGCCAACGGCTCGCTGTTGGGGGGCCATGTCCATATCGATGATTATGCATCGATTTCCGGTGCCGTGGGCGTTCATCACTACGCGTCGATCGGCAGCTATAGTTTTATCGGCGGGTTGAGCCGCGTGCTGCACGATGTGCCGCCATTTATGCTGTGCGAAGGTACCCCGGCCCGGCCCCGTTGTATTAACATTGTGGCGCTGAAGCGGCGTGAATTTTCGTCGCATGTGATCGACTGTCTGGCCGAAGCCCACCGACTGCTGTATCGGGCCAAGGTCGGACTCGATCCGGCGCGGGAGATTCTGCGCGGTAACGGTCAACTCGTACCGCAGGTGAATCAATTGCTGGCGTTTGTCGAAGAGCAACAGGACGGTCGGCATGGTCGCGGCCGCGAAAACAGGAGAGCGGCATGAACCGATTGCGGATTGCGGTCATCGGGGCGGGGCATTTAGGACGGATCCACGCTCGGATTGCCAATGGGCTGGAAGAAGTCGAGTTGGTGGCGGTGGCCGACCCGGTCGAGCAGGCCCGCCGCAGCGTGGCTGAGGAGTTCGGAACACGCGCCGTGGCCGATTATGCCGAGTTGATCGGCAAGATCGATGCGGCGATTGTCGCCGCGCCGACCACGTTGCATCATGCGATCGGCATGGAGCTGTTGACGGGAGGCGTGCCGCTTTTGATGGAAAAGCCACTCGCGGCAACGCTGGCCGAGGCGAACGAATTAGTCGCGATCGCGCGCCGGCACAAACTTGCGCTTCAGGTTGGCCATGTCGAGCGATTCAGTCCGGCGCTGGCCCTGGTGGCTTCCGACGTGCGCGATCCGAAATTCATTGAGGCGACGCGGACAAGTGGTTACTCGTTCCGCTCGACCGATATCGGCGTGGTGCTCGACATGATGATCCACGATATCGATGTGACGCTCTCGCTGGCGAAATCGCCCGTTGTCGACGTGCAGGCGCTGGGCATCTCCGTGCTTGGCGGCCATGAAGATTTGGCCAATGCCCGGCTCACGTTCGCAAATGGTTGCGTGGCCCAGTTGTCGGCCTCGCGCGTCAGCTTCCAGCAGCAGCGAACGATGAGCGTGTTCACGTCGCAGTGTTGTGCAACGATCAATTTTGCATCGCACGAAGCGGCGATCGTCCGGCCGTGCGAACAGGTTCTACGGCGGGAATTTTCGGCGGATCGTTTTTCTTCCGAAGAGCGTGCCTATTGGAAGGAGCACTTGTTCGACGAGCTGCTGGTGCGTTCTCAGCACAA
>JAKEGR010000084.1 GCA_022615465.1 Planctomycetota bacterium
CACGGGGTCCGGTATGCAGCGGGTGTTTTCCTGGCTGGGAACACGGTGCTGCACGTCAGTCGCGGTACGTCCAGCCTCTCGCCGCTGCGGTTTAACTGCCCACCCGAAATCTCGGTGCTCACGTTGCGTAGTATTTCGTTGGGAGGACATTGAGAGAAGACGGGAGGAATCCTCATGGGAAGAGTCCTTGTTCTGATTTCGGCAGCGTTGCTTCTGGTAAGCGGCATGGCCGCCGTGCCAGCAAGGGCCGATGTCACTGACTACGTGATTGAAATCAGCGTCGACGGGCTTGGCTCGCCGTATCTCCAATCGCTGATCGCGGGCAACCGGCTACCCAACATCGAGCGACTGCAGCGAGAGGGTGTGTGGACGAACAATGCACGCAATGACCCCAGCTATACGGTGACGTTGCCCAACCACGTGAGCATGGTGACCGGGCGCAGTGTGCAAGGTGCGACCGAGTCCGGCCATGCATGGACCGGCAACAGCGACCCGAACGCCGGGCAGACCATCCATAACAACAAGGGGGGTGGGTTTTATGCGGAAAGCGTCTTTGACCTGATGCACGACAATGGCCTGCGAACCGGTATGTGGGCGGGTAAGACCAAGCTTTCACTCATCGACACATCCTACAACGGGACGAACGGCGCGCCGGATATGGTCACCCCGCCCGACAACGGCATGGACAAGATCGACACGTACGTCTACGACGCCAACCCCACGGCGCTCGTCAGCAACTTCATCTCTTCGATGAATGCCAATCCGTACAACTACAGCCTGGTCCATCTGGTCAATCCAGATGCCGCCGGCTCGTGGGGCGGAACAAACTACAACAATGCGGTGAAGGCGGTCGACGGCTACGTGGGCCAGATCCTTAATATGGTCAATAATAACGCGACCCTTCGCAACAAGACGTCGATCATCCTGACGGCCGATCACGGCGGCGAGGGCAACGGTCATTCCGTCAACACCGCCTATCTGAACTACACCATTCCGTTCTACGTCTGGAGCCCCGATTGCGCCAGCGCGAACCGCGATCTCTACGCGATCAACAGCACCGTCCGGACGAATCCCGGCAGCGGCCGCCCCGCCTACTCGAGCAACGTCACCTACAATGCGGACCAGCCCATTCGCAACAGCGAGGGCGCCAACCTGGCGCTGGACCTGCTCGATTTGCCGGCAATTACCGGCTCCCTGATGAACGTCGCGCAGAATCTTGACGAAAACGGCACCGCACCGGTGGCGCCGTCGGTGATTGCATACAGCGCCTTCAATGAAACGCCTATCGGTGTGACCGCCTGGACGCCCGGCGCGCTCGGGACCGAACTGGGCTTCTCGACCAGCATGATCGCCGGCCCGTGGTACTCCGGGGCCGTTCTGGGCAGCTACGACTCCGCCACATCGCCCCGGCGGTTCCGGATGATGGGCTACGAGGCCGAGACAACCTTCAGCACGGTGGACCTGACCTACTGGGACGGCGTCAAGGCGAGCATCGACGTCCTTATTAAGGACACCACCTACGAGGCCGACGACTACTACCGAGCCATTCTGACGAACGGAGCGGACAGCATCACGCTGGCCGACGTCACGGGCACGGCCTTGAACTCGCTGGCCAAGTTGACCTATCTCCACTACGAGGCGGCGATCCCGGACAGTTGGACGCGGGCCGCACTGAAGATTTCCGGCCACACGAACTCCAGTGCGAACGCGGAGGCGGTGGACTTCGACCACATCTTCTTCACCGGCGTTCCCGAGCCGACCAGCTTGAGCTTGCTCGCCCTGGCGGGCCTGGTTCTGGCGAGGCGGCGACGGACGTAACAGCCGCGCAGTCGTGGTCAACGCGGACAGGTTGAAGTCGTCGCAAGTTGGCCGAAAAATGGACCAGACCCCGCATTTTCGCTACCTTTTTTCAATCTCGACGCAGATGCCGCCGGCGCGGATGGCCTGGTGCATGCGTGTAAACCAGATCTCCTTCTTCCAATGCAGGCCGAGCGATTCGCAGAGTTCCCAAAGCTCCCGGCGATTATAAGTGCGGCAACACCAGATGCGGCTGGTCCACGCGCCGGAGAATGTGTCCTCGGTCGTAAGCAGGAACATCCGCCCGCCCACACGCAGGACGCGCGCCAGTTCCCCAAGCCCCATCCGCGGATCGGGTAGGTGCTCGAGTACGTAGCCGCATGTTATTCCGTCGAACGAGGCATCCGCAAACGGCAGCGAGGCAAGATCGGCGGCAACCAAGGAAGGACGATTGCTTTTCAATCGTTGCCGCGCTCGCCGAAGCATTGGTTGCGACAAATCCGTGCCGATGATCCGGGCATCCGGGTCGGCAAAATCAAGCAAGTGCTGAACGATCTGCCCGGCGCCGCTTCCGACGTCGAGAATCGACTTCATGCCACGCAGATCGAATTGCCGGGTGCGAAACAGCCGTTTGCCGAGCGGGATGTGGAGCGACAACATGCTTGCCGTAGCGAGCATCGCCCCTTTTGGCCCGCCGTAGACGTGCTTCACCTTTTCGCGATACTCCTCGTAACTGACCTGCTGAATGAGATCGTTTTCGACAACGCGATTGATGAAGCTGCTGCGCCGCGCGTGCGTATCGCATTTCCCATCCGATAGCCTGATTTGCGACATGGTACGCCTGCGTCCGTTGCGTGTGACCTGGGGCATTACAAATACACGCGCCGGTTGTAGATATACCACTCAAACACGAGGACGAATAGTGCCGCAATCAGGATGAATTTCCATGCTTCTTTGCGTGCTGGCTCGCGGCCGACGGAAGCCGTCACATCGACGTGGCCAATCTGAATGTCGGCCGGCCGCACGGTTTGGCCCTCGCTGTCCTGACTTGGAATCAGCCGGACGTTGCTTTCCTCGCGATCAAAGAGATTCACCGCGAACCGCTCGGTAATCTGATCGCCTCGACGCACTTCGTAGACGCCCGGTTGCCCGGTATCGTGAAATTGAAACACGTCCCCGGCGGATTTCCGGATGTTGTGTTCCCTGCCAGTCGGGTCTTTCACTGTAAGTTCGCCGATATTACCAGGCACGCGCAGTTCCACCGGCTGGCCAGGTTGAGCCGCGGTGAGTCGCGAATCTTCGGTACCGCCTCCCAGGAATTCGAGCATATTCAACCAGAATGTGGGAAAGCTCAATCGCCGCGGCCAATTGGTATTCACGGTGCGTACCCCGGTCTCGTCGTGGCCGAAGATTTCAAAGCCGATCACCACGTCTTGAAAAGCATCTCGCGGTGCGACGGCGGCAAGTGGTCCGGCCGTCGAGTCGATCAGCACGGTGCCGCCCGCCGGTGGATCGAGAACCAGGCTATCGGCGATGTCGACATTCCCAAACTCGACATTGGCCATTAGCGGATGCGCGCGGTTCCAGTCGATGATCTGCGGTCCGACCACCACGGTTTTTGCCGCATTTTCTTCTGCCAGTGCAGACGGAGCTTCCCCGTCGCGCGAGGTCTCTTCGCCACCAAGCCAAACTGGCCCCGGCGGCAATCGACCGATGAACAAGGTATTCGCCCGCGGCATTTTCGTCGGAGCGCACTGATCGTAGAGGATGAGTTGGTAAGTACCCATGTCGGTTGCACGTTTGTAGTCGTCGCTTTTCATAAACTCTGGCTGCTGGAATTCGATATCAGCCAACCGGCCGGCGCGCTCCGTGCCCAGTGCCACTTCCAATCCAACATTGCCAGGCGTAACCACCAGCACCTTGCCTGGTGTGGCGTTGTTCAGGGCCGCATATCCGAGGTCGTCTTGCCGCAGCGCATCGCGAGTCGATTCGCCGTCAAGTTCATATTTCAGCGTGGCGGTCAATGCACCGGCTGGAGCATCGGCCAGCGGAAACAAGATGCCGCTTGTTTCGCCGGCAGGCACGTCGACTTGTTTGGCGTCCAGGAATTCGCCATCGAGTTGAACTTCGACAATTACCGCGCGAGGCTCCTCGGTGAAGTTGGCCACCTGTGCAAACGCTTGGCGCTCTTCCGGCCGGATGTCGCTCCGCCGAGTTGTAAATGCCGTGATCGCCAGGTTGCGGGCGTCCAAGGAACCGACGGGAACATAAACCGGCTTGAGATTGCCGAGCGAAAAGCCCTTCACGTCCTCGAACCGGCCATCACTGAAGATGTACACGGTGGCCTCCTGTGGCGCGACAATATCGACTTCCGCGCCTCCTTCCTGGATGGTGACGCGGCTGGGGTTTGCCAGCCCATCAGCGAGATCGAGTGCGCCTCGCAAGTCGGTGCCGCGCACTGTCGGCTCGATTGTGGCCAGCCGCTCGCGCAGCAGGCGGCGGTTGTCGGTGAATTCCTGCACAACCTGCGGCGAGTCTGCGAAGCTGATAATCATCGCCGTCATGCCTGATTCCATCTGATCGATCAGCGCACCGACAAGCCGCTTTGCTTCGTCGAGACGGTTCTTGGCATCTTTCACGTCGGTGGCCGACATGCTGGCCGAGTGATCCACGAGAAAGATGAACCGCTCGCCATCGAGCCTAGTGCCTTCCCAGCCCGGCCGCAACAGAGCGAGCATCGCCAATGCGACCAACAACAACTGCAGAAACAACAGCAGGTTCTGCCGCAGACGTTGCCACAAGCTGTTGACGTGAAGATCCTCGATCGACCGCCGCCACAAATAGGTGCTGGGGACTTCGAGCGGCTGCCGCTTCAGTTTCAGGAAGTACAGCGCGATGATTGCTGGCGGCACGAGGGCCAGCAAGGCCCACTGCCAACCGGGAAGCGTATTTCGGAAGAGGTCGATCATCGCAACAAGCCTCGCCGGCGGAGGTAATTACTGATCAAATCCTTCACCGGCGTTTGATTGTTGGCCAACACGTAGTTCATGCCGCGACGGTTGCAGAATTCCTGGGCACCGCTCACAAAGGCGTTGAGCGTCGACTTGTAGCGGACCAAGAGCGGCGCGCTCACCGTGATTTCGGCGACGTCCTGGTCCTCGCAGTCCACCAGCTTCAGGTCGCCCTTCACATCCGGATCGAGTTCCTCCTGGCTCAGGAGGTGGATCACGAACACGTCCATCTGCCGCGAAACCAGATACCGCAAGGCCGACTCGTAGCCGCTCTTGTCCATCAGATCGGAAATCAAGACCAGGATTCCCCGGCCGGGGTTGCGCAAACAAAAGTTTTTCACGCCGTCGGCCAGCGATGCCGTTTCGCCCGGTTCGATGCTATTCAGGTAATCGAGCATCCGCCACACGCTTCGCCGGCCGCGGAGCACCGGCCCGCGATGGTGCAAATCCTGCCCGAGCGTTTCGATCCGTACGCGGTCGGTGCGGACCAGGCCAACGAAACCCAGCGCGGCCGCGAGTTGCTTTGCATAAAGGAGCTTTGCGGGTTCGCCGAAATTCATGGAGAGGCTGGCATCGATCAGTGTGAAGAAGTGCAGATCCTCTTCTTCCAGAAACAACTTGAGGATCAGCTTGTCGAGCCGGGCGAAGAGGTTCCAATCGAGTCTCCGCAGATCGTCTCCTGGTACGTAGGCGCGAAAATCGGCAAACTCGACGCTTTGGCCTTTCCGCTTGCTCCGCCGCTCACCTTTCATTCGGCCACGAAATACTTTGCGCGTGACCAACTCCAGCCGTTCGAGATGGGCCATCAAGTCGGGCGGCAACAAAGTGGATTCGGCGACGGGCATGAGAGGAGGTCAGAAATTGCAATCAGGGCGATTGACCACTTGGCGGGGCTTGCCCTGCGTGTTCACGCGCCCAATCGCGCGAACGCTGGATTGCCGGCCGCGGCCTGGAGCCACTCCGTTTCATCCCACACGTCGCAAAGCGGACAGAAAACAATGACACGTACACGCATCGGTCCAGAAACCGGCAGCAAACCGTCCAGCCGAAATTGATTGTCGATGCGGTTCTTGGGATCGTCAAGCGTTTCCCACCAGAAATTCACCAGAGATTCGGGTGCGGCATAAAATGCGGGCACGCGAGCCAATCGATTGAGTGAGTTGCCCTACGGCATGAATAGCTGAGAAGAAAAGCGGCGGTGGTTCTCTGTGCCCTATTCGGCGTACAATAATTCGATTAAGGTAGTTGGCATGCAGCGTGTCTTGGCTTATCGCTGGACCACTCCCCGCTTCGTTGCTCCATGCCCCGAATCATCCCGATCGCTGAAATTGCTCCGGCCACCCGCTTTGCCATCGTTGTCGCCCATTGGAACGAGTCGATCACACGCAAGCTGCTGGATGGTGCCGTGGCCACGCTGACGGATCGTGGCGTCCCCGACGACGCAATCGACGTGGCCTGGGTGCCTGGTTCCTTCGAGATTCCGATTGCCGCCCAGCGACTGGCCAAGTCGGGCAGCTATTCGGCCGTCCTCTGTCTGGGTGTGGTAATCCGCGGCGAAACGACGCACGACCAGCACATCAATCGTGCCGTCAGCCTGGCGTTGTGCCGGATCGCACTGGATACGAGCGTTCCCGTGTTGTTCGGCGTACTTACCTGTGAGACAATGGAACAGGCCATTCACCGCGCCGGCGGCAATGTCGGCAACAAGGGTGCCGAGTGTGCCGAAGCCGCCTTGCAAATCGTCGGGTTGCTGAAGAATCTTGCCTAGCCCACGCGTTCCTGCCTGCCGACCTGGTTCTGTCGGGCCGGAGCGATTGACTACCTGTTGTACCGCCATGTCCCGTCGTAGCCGTGCCCGCGAGGTTGCTCTGCAAATTCTGTTTGAAGATGATGTCAATCCGCGCGCGACCGTGAAGGAGACAGAGCATTTCCTCTCCTCCCGGCTGAAATCGCCCAAGCTCGAGGAGTTTTGCATGTCGCTGATCCTGGGCGTACGGCGCAATCAACAGGAATTGGACGAACTGCTCAGCAAGACGGCGGAGAATTGGAGTCTTAGCCGAATGGCCGCGACCGACCGCAACGTCCTGCGGCTGGGGGCCTACGAGATTCTTTACTCGGACACGCCTGCCCGCGCTGCCATCAACGAAGCGGTGGAACTTGCCAAGCGATTCGGCAACGCCCAATCGGCCCAGTTCGTGAACGGTATCCTTGACAAGTTTCTGCACCGCAAGGAAAGCTAGGAGCTTGATGAGAAGAGTCGCGAGCCAAAACTGGCTTCCGGCTATTGTTTTGATTCCCGATACAAGTCCCTCGATTCTCGACTTTTTCCCATGGGCTTATTCGACAAACTCAAGCAAGGTCTGGCTAAGACCGGTCGCCTGCTCAAGACGGACGTTCGCGATCTGTTCAAATCCGAAGGGCGTCTGATTGATGATGCGTTTTTGGACGAGATGCGCGCCGTGCTGTTCAAAACCGATATGGGCTACGAGGCGGTTGAACAAATCGTCAATGAGGTAGCCACCGATTACCGGGGGCGCGTTGTCACCCTGGAGCAAATGCTGGCGAGCTGGCGGGAACAACTGAAATCCCTCCTGGCCCAGGACGAAGCGCCGATTCGATTTGCCGCCTCTGGTCCGACCGTGATTATGGTTTGTGGCGTGAACGGCACCGGCAAGACGACGACGATCGCCAAACTGGCAAGCGTGTTTCAGTCGCAGGGCAAAAGCGTTGTGCTGGGGGCTGGGGACACCTTTCGCGCCGCCGCCGTTGAGCAATTGACAATCTGGGCCAACCGTCTCGGCACGGACATCGTCACGGGAGAACAAGGGAGCCATCCCGCCAGTGTTGCCTACCGTGCTGTTGCGAGGGCCATCGAAACGGGAGCCGATGTTTGCATCGTCGACACGGCCGGCCGGCTGCAAACGCAGAAAAACTTGATGGCCGAGTTGACGAAGATCCAGGAATCAATCCGCAAACAGATCCCCGAAGCGCCTCACGAGGTGCTGCTCGTTCTCGATGCTACGACTGGCCAGAACGGCATCAGCCAGGCCAGCAAGTTCACCGAAGCGGTAAATTGCACCGGAATCGTACTGGCGAAACTCGATGGTACGGCCAAGGGAGGTGTTGTGGTGGCAATTCGCCAGCAGGTGGGGCTGCCGGTGAAGTTCGTGGGCGTCGGCGAAAAACCAGAAGATCTTGCCCAGTTTGTTCCCGAGGACTTTGTAAATGCTCTGTTCGCGGACGTCTCGGCGGATGCCTCTCAACCGAGGTAGGGGGAGCTTCGACCAGTGCGCCCTACGTGGCCACGTCCGCATCCATGTTGGCCTGAGTTCCTCGATCACTGGCGATCTGAGCCTCGAGCACTCGTTGCCGCCGCACTTTTCGCACGATGGTCCGCACACCATCGGCACTAAGAATCTCTCCGCCTTGCACCGGCTTGCCAAGTCGTTGCAACACCCATTCGTTGACGGTGGTTGGAGGCGCCCCGCTGTCGGGTGCCGGCAATTCGATTCCACACGCTTCGCGAATGTGCGAAAGGGTGGCAAAGCCGCCAACTACCCAGGAGTTTCCCGACTTGGTGACATACGACGGCAAGCGGTCGTACTCGTCGTGAATCTCGCCAACCAGTTCTTCCAAAATGTCTTCAAGCGTTACCATGCCAACGACTCGTTCATCGCGTCCACGAACGAGTGTGATGTGATTTCGCTCGTGGATGAGCTTTTCCAGGCACGTTGACACCGACACATCTTCATAAAAGCTGGGCAAAGGTCGCAGAATGCTGCGAATCGATGGTTCTTGCGGCGAAAGCCGCATGCAGGCGACGATATCCTTGAAATTGACGTAGCCAGTAATCGCTTGCGGATCGCCATAGCGTTCCGTCGCTGGAAAACGCGTGTGCATGTCGTGGTGTGCGGCGATTAGCGAATCGCCCAGGGAATCGTCGATATTCAGCATGCTGACATACTGGGCCGGCAGCATGATTGCCTTCAGCGGCGTACTCGACAGCCTGGCAGCATTGAGAATGATGTCTTCTTCTCGAATGCCAATCAGGCGAAAGGTGCGGGCGAGCGCCGCAATGGCCCGAAGCTCTTGAAGCGTCGCTTCCTCATGGATGCGCCGCTCGGCCGATTTCGGCTTCCAGCGCCGCTCGCCCCAGCTTGTGATGACCGATACGGACTTCTCCAGCAGCCAAACTGCCGGCCAGACGCTCAGGGAAAACCACCGCATTCCCGGCGACAATTGCAGACAGACCCACTCTTTGTTTTTCAGTGCGAATACTTTCGGCACCAACTCGCCGATTACGATCGTCACGAAAGTAAGCGGTATGACCACCAGCCCAATCGACAGCACCTGCGCCCAGGTCTTGGAAAAGCCGGCGGCGATCAATGCAGGCCCGATCGATTCCTGGGCGCCGGCGCCACCCGTGGCTGCTGCCACGGCACCGACCAGTGTAATGCCAAGTTGCACTACGGCGAGGCTCGCCTCCATATTCTTCTTCATGTCGAGCGCGGCCGCCGCGCCGCGCCGCATTTCGCCAGCTAGCCGATCGAGGCGAGAAGTATCAATCGACGCCAAGGCAATTTCATAGGCGGCGAAAATGCCATTGGCCACGATCATCGCCAATATCACCGAGATTACTATCCCCAACGCGCTGATTTGTTCTCCTCCTCGGATGTCGTCAATGACCCGGTCTGGTTGGCCTCGGTTTTCCCGAGGGGCTTTGGCTCCACGGCACAAAGGCGCCGCAGTGGCGCATCTTGGCTTGTCCTCAAAGTTTAACGCAGCTTGGCATGGCCGGGCAATCGGCTGCCAGCCTGTGGTTATAAGTGGCGACAGCATAGGCCGATAGCAATTGGAGAGCCATTGTCCCAACTTGCCCCCCGTTGTGGAGATGGAGTTATGAATCGATTTATTCTGTATTGGGCAGTTGCCGGCACCTGCCTGCTGGCCACCCAGGCACTCGCACAACTGGATTTGCGTCAGCCGGTGTTGGCTGGCCTGGCCGCTTATGACGACAGCTATACACGGCCCAACGCGGAAGAATCACCGAGTGACCAACCGGAGCAACATGTGCCGGGACAATTACTCGACGTGAGTTGCCCCCGTGATAGCGATCCGGCCTGCGGTTGCGAAGACGCCTCGTGTGGCTGCGGTGGTGGCTGCGGCCTGTTGGGCGACTGCTGCCTGGGCGATGCCTGGACTTTGAAAGAATACCTCTCCCCCTGCTGTGACGTGAACTACGGCGGCTGGTTCGAGATGGGCTACTATAGCGACAACGAGCGGCTGTCGTCCGCCCCGAGCGACGGACTTGCGTTCCGCGATTTCCCGGATCATTTGAACTTGGACCAGGCCTGGCTCTACGTCGAGAAAGTAGCCGATGCCAATGGCTGCTCTGCCGACTACGGCTACCGCTTGGACGTCATGTACGGCGTCGACGCCCAATTCGCCCAAGCGTACGGCAACCCGCGAGCGCTGAACGGCCCAAATCTGGGCGCGTGGGACGCCTCGCTCGACAACGGCCCCTACGGCTGGGCCATGCCGCAGCTCTACGGCGAAGTGGCCAACGGCGACTGGTCCGTGAAAGTCGGTCACTTCTTCACGCCGGTCGGCTATGAAGTGATTCCCGCCCCGGGTAACTTTTTCTATAGCCACACGTTAACCCACGTCAACACGGAGCCATTTACCCATACCGGCGTCTTGGGCACCTACAATGGTTACGACAATTTCACCCCGATCGTTGGCTGGGCGCTGGGTTGGGACACCGGCTTCGAGCAGCTCGACGGCGGCAACGTCTACGTCGGCGGCTTTACCACCAAGATGAACGACGACGTGACGTTCACCTACATGAATACGATCGGCAACCTGGGCTGGCGCTCGGGTGGCGAGTTTGGCTTCACGCAGCACATCGTCGGCGTCGTCAACGTCTCGAAAGACACTGTCTGGGTGATCCAGAGCGACTACCTCGACAGCGACGGCACCCCCCTCGATCCCACATTCCACGACACGGAGGGCGGCGTCACCAATTACCTCCTTTACACGATCAATGACTGCTGGCAGGCTGGCGCCCGCGTCGAATGGTGGAAGTCGAACGTACCGACCGGCGAGAGCACCTCGTTCTACGACATGACCTACGGCTTCCACTACTGGCCGACGGCCAATGTCGTGATCCGGCCCGAAATTCGCTACGACTGGACGCCAGCGGAAGACGCGGTCGGCGACGACTACAACCAACTCATGTTCGGCATTGACGCCGTGGTCACGTTCTAACGATTGAATTCCGCGACCGTGGGCACGCCTCAATAGCCGTCGTTGTGGGTCTTCCGATCCCGCCAATTGAGTTCCAGTAGCGCGGGCGGCCCCGCCCGCTTCTTCCATCACAGGCACACAGGCAAGCCGCCTGAGCAGGGGCCAGCGTGCCAAGAAAGACGGACGCCAATGCTTGGTTTACAGGCAATCATTCATAACAGGGGATTTCCTTTGTCAAAACTTGCTGCGACTTAACTAATTGAACAGCAAGGACTTCGGACAATAGGCGAGCACACATGGCTCGTGCATTTAGAGGCTTGGCATGCATGTTGCCCTCCGAGACAACAGTAGATCGCCGCCGAAGTGATGAGGATCCGTATAGCATTGCTTAACGCCTCGCGTACCCGGGGGACACGCCCCTGGGCCATCTTGCAGCCAGAAGGATGCCCCAGAAGGCTTGGGCGGATCCTCCGCCTGATCTGCCCAAGCCGGGGCGTCCGTATTTCTTGGGTTAGAGAATCAGGGATTGGGAACCTTGGCAAACTGATCTAGAATAACCCGGCTTCCTGATACCGAACTTTTTTGGACATCGGGGCGGTTCCTATCCAACAACCGCCTGGGACAGTCCCCCGGCACTTGTGGGATAATCTCTTAGTTCCCCAAGCCCCAACTGGCTCCCCAATGAAACTTATCATAGCCATTATCCAGCCGAGCAAGCTGGAGGACGTCAAAGCCGCTCTTTCGGAAGTGGAAGTGGTACGCCTCACGATCATGGACGTGCAAGGCTTTGGCCGTCAAAAAGGCCAGACCGAGGTCTTTCGGAGCCACGAGATTACTGTCAACTTGCTGCGGAAAGTGCAGTTGATGATTGCCGTGAACGACCACTTCGTTGAACCAACAATCAATGCCATCATCAAGGGCGGCCGGACCGGATCGAGCGGTGAAATTGGCGACGGCAAGATCTTCGTAGTGCCGCTGGAGGATTGCATCCGCATTCGTACCGGCGAACGTGGGTCCGAGGCAATTTAGGCCCCGTCAAGAAGCAATCAGCGCGTCCTGGAAGCCACGCGGAGCTGACCGCGGGCCTGGCTCAGAAGCCGCTCGCGAATCGCCAGTTGCTCTTCCCCGGCCGCCTTGCGATCTTGGGAAGACCGAAGCTGTTCCGCCGCCGCTGAAGCGTCGATCCTAGCGGCAGGGATCGCACGGTTCGTCAGCACGGACACGACGTTGTCGGCGATCTGCACGAAGCCACCGTCGACGTAGTACCGGAGGGTTTCCCCGCTCTTTCGAATGCGTAGTTCGCCATAGCCCAAGCGGCCAATCACGGGACTGTGCCCGGGCGCGACGCCGAATTCGCCGTCGTACAGCGGCAGGGCGACAAAGTCGGCATCCGTATCGAGCGCCGTTGCCTCCGGGGTGACGATGATGCACTGGATCGCGGCAGGAATGATTGGTGCGGTGGCCATGGCGTCCCGTTGCTATTTCTGTTGTGATTTCTTCCACTGGGCCTCGGCCTGCTCGATCACGCCGACATACATGAACGCGTCCTCCGGCAGATGGTCCCACTTGCCATCGCAGATTTCTTCAAAGCTGCGGACTGTGTCTGCTAGCGGCGTGATTTCGCCTGCCCTACCCGTAAACACTTCCGCCACCAGGAACGGTTGCGACAGGAATCGCTCGATCCGGCGGGCGCGATGGACTACAAGCTTATCCTCTTCGCTTAACTCATCGACCCCGAGGATTGCAATGATGTCCTGCAATTCACGATACCGCTGCAAGATCGTCTGGACACGGCGGGCGATTGCGTAATGTCGTTCGCCCACGTATTGCGGGTCCAGGATACGGCTGTTGGAGGCCAGCGGATCGATTGCCGGATAAATACCTTTTTCGGAAATCGATCGTTCGAGATAAACGAATGCGTCGAGTTGGCTGAACGCAGTGGCGGGGGCCGGGTCAGTCGGGTCGTCGGCGGGCACATACACGGCTTGCACCGAGGTAATGGCTCCCTTGTTGGTTGAGGCGATGCGTTCCTGCAGCGCCCCCATTTCGGTGGCCAAGGTCGGCTGGTAGCCGACGGCAGACGGCATCCGACCCAAGAGCGCCGACACCTCGCTTCCCGCCTGGGAGAAGCGGAATATGTTGTCGATGAACAGCAGCGTGTCGGCACCGGTCTTGTCCCGGAAGTACTCGGCCATGGTGAGCGCTGTCAGAGCCACGCGGAGCCGTGCTCCGGGCGGCTCGTTCATCTGACCGAACACCATGCATGTTTGATCGATGACGTGCCGGCCCGTGTCGCCGATTTTCGCTTCCTGCATTTCGAGCCAGAGGTCGGTCCCTTCGCGCGTCCGCTCGCCGACACCGGCAAACACGCTATAGCCGCCGTGGGCCGTCGCGATCCGGGCAATCAGTTCGGTGAGAACGACCGTCTTGCCAAGCCCGGCGCCGCCGAATAGCCCGGCCTTACCGCCGCGAACAAACGGCGTCAGCAAGTCGATCACCTTGATGCCCGTTTCAAAAAGTTCGGTCTTTGTCGAGATATCCTTCAGAAGCGGCGCCTCGCGGTGAATTGGCCAGTAATCCTCGGCATCGACCGGACCGCGCTTGTCGACCGGCTCTCCCGTGATATTGAACACCCGGCCGAGCGTCGCCTTGCCAACGGGGACCATCACGGGCGAACCCGTATCCAGGCAGTCCTGACCACGGATCAGGCCGTCGGTGTTTCCCAACGCCACGCACCGCACACGGCCGCCCCCCAGGTGCTGCTGCACTTCGCCGGTAAGATTGATCTTCACACCCTTGTGCTCGGACAAGATTTTCACGGCGTTGTAGATCGCCGGCAGCTTGTCTTCAGCGAACTCGACATCGAACGTCGAGCCAATGATCTGCGTGATTCGTCCAACATTCTGTGTTACTGCTTTTGTGACCATGAGGAAACCGTTCGTTGTCCGAGGTTAGTTTTCAGTCGCGCCGTGTTAGCTTAGTGCCTCGACGCCGCCGATCACGTCCATAAGCTCCGATGTAATCCGGCCCTGCCGCGCGCGGTTGTATTGCATGCTCAACCGTCGAATCAGATCGTCCGCATTCTCGGTGGCCGATTTCATGGCCACCATCCTGGCGATCTGCTCGCTCACGGCCGAATCGAGGAAGCACTTGAATAATTTGATCTTGAAGCTGGTCGGCACGACCTCTTCCAAGATGCTGGCCGGCGACGGCAGGAATTCGTACAGCGATTGCCGGCCGTCGGCGGCGTAGGCCGGTTTCCCCGGCGCGACACCAATGGCCGACAAGGGCAGCAGTGTTTCGATGGTAGCTTCCTGCCGCGACACACTGGAGAATTTCGTGTAAACGATGTCCAGGCGATCGAGTCGCCCCGTCGCATATTCCTCGAGATAACGGTGGGCGATGACGTCGACTTCGTCAAACGCCGGTTTATCTTCGAAGTGGGTGAAGGCGACGTCCGCCTTGATTCCGCGAAACTTAAGTGCTGAAATGCCGCGCTTTCCGGAAATTTCCAAACGGCAATTGGGCGCATCGTTGTTCAGTTCGAGCCAGCGTTGATAAGCCGCTCGTTGCATGTTGCCGTTGAATCCGCCACAGAGTCCGCGGTTTGCCGTTAGCACCAGCAGGGTCGCATTGCTGACCGTCTCCCGCTCCTTCAGCAGCGGATGATCAACTTCCATGCCCGTCGCCAGCAAGTCGTGAACGAGCTTGGTGATTCGATCCGTGTAGGCTGTTGCCGCGAATGCGCGGTCCATTGCTTTCTTGAATCGCGCCGTGGCGATCAATTCCATGGTCCGCGTGATTTTGCGGATGTTCTTGATCGACTTGCGTCGCTTGTCGAGGAGGCGAGGATTAGCCATGGCAGCAAGAGATCAAAACGGGACTTGACGATCGTGGTTTCCGATGCCCAGCCAACGAGCAGTTCCGGCTGGCATCCTGTTGACTATTTCTTTATCGCACCCGAGGCAAACTGCGCCTGAAACTCGGCGATGGCCGCATCAAGCTGTTTCACCAGGTCGTCCGAAAGCTCATTCTTTTCGATGAAGGCATCGCGGAGTTCTGTTTTCTGATTCAGCATGAAGGCGAGGAATTGCTTTTCCCACGGTTGCACTGCGCTGATTGGAACTTTGTCCAAATGACCGCGCGTGCCGGCGTAAATGACCAATGCCTGGTCCACTACGTGCATCGGCTGATATTGGCCCTGCTTGAGGATTTCGACCATGCGGTAACCGCGGTCGAGCCGTGCCTGCGTGGCCGGGTCCAAGTCCGTGCCGAGCTGGGCGAACGCTTCCAGTTCGCGGAACGCGGCCAGGTCGAGTCGCATACCGCCGGCCACCTTCTTCATGACCTTGATCTGGGCCGCACCACCGACTCGCGATACCGAAATACCGGGGTTCATGGCAGGTTTCACGCCGGCAAAGAATAGATCCGGCTGGAGATAGATCTGGCC
>JAKEGR010000422.1 GCA_022615465.1 Planctomycetota bacterium
CTGAGGACCGGATACACGAACCGGTTGCGATCGAACAGCCGGGCGTGGTCGGTGTGAAGTTGATGCGTGGACATGGGAGCAGGGAGACGGAGGACGGGGGCATCGCGTGGTGGCGATGGATTCGGCCTGGCGACCGTCGTGAAACCATCCTATGCGACTTGTGGGGTGGAGTCGAGGACGACTCGTTTCACGCGCTTTCGCGGTAGCCGACGTGGCAGAGGCGGCGATAGAGGTCGCAGCGGCCGACCAGTTCGCCGTGCGTGCCGACATCGAGGATGCGGCCATGATCGAGTACGACCACCCGATCGGCGAGCGCGATGGTGCTCGTGCGGTGGGTGACCAGGATCGTCGTGCGGTTGCGAGTGAATTCCTTGAGCACTTCGTGGATGAGGTGCTCGCTTTCGACGTCGATCTGGCTGGTGGCCTCATCGAGAATGAGGATTTCCGGGTTGCGGAGGATGGCCCGAGCGAGCGAAATGCGTTGCCGCTGGCCGCCGGAGAGGCGGCTGCCGCCGGGACCAACGATCGTGTCGTAGCCGTGCGCGAGTTTTTCGGTGACAAACGTGTGGGCATGCGCCTGGCGGGCAGCCGTTTCGATCGCCCCACGGCTGGCATCGGTTGTGCCGTAGGCGATATTATTGGCCACGGTGTCGTTGAATAGCAGAATTTCCTGCGTAACCATGCCGAATCGCAACCGCAAATCGCGGAGGCGGACATCGCGGATGTCGATGCCGTCGATCGTGATTCGGCCGGCCGTGGGGTCGTAAAACCTCGGAAGCAGTTGCAGAAGGGTTGACTTGCCACAACCGTTCGGGCCGACGATGGCGATGGTTTCGCCGGCGCGGACTTCCAGATCGATGCCGTGGAGTACCTGCTTTTCGGGAGTGTAGTTGAAGCGAACCCCCTCGAAGCGGAGCGATCGGGTCAACGGAGGGAGAGGTGTCGGAACGGGCGGGTCGTCAATGGTCGGCTCGCGGTCGATGATTTCGTAGACGCGGTCGGCCGAGGCGACTGCCTGTTGCACATGACTGAACTCGTTGGAAAGGCGTCGGGCTGGGTCGCTCATGCCGACCAGCATCGCGAAGTACATGGTCATCATGCCGTGTGTGAGGGGATCATCGCAGATTTTGATGCCGAAGATGTGTGTCTGCTGACCGAGTACCAGGTAGCCGCCCATGACCGACGCCAAGAGCGCCATGCTCATCCCGAGCGATTCGGTGACAGGGCTGACGAGTGAGTTGTAAGTGGCGATTTTCATTTGCCGCCGATAAAGCTCTTTGGCCGATAGATGGAAGCGGTTGCGTTCGGCCGACTCCATGGTAAAGGCTTTGATCAGCTTCATGGCACTGAGCGTTTCGGCGAGGGTCTCGTAAATCGACGAAAGCTCTTGCATGGCGCGTTTGTGCGTGCGTTTGAGCGCCTTGCCGAGCCAGTGGATCGCGTAACCGGCCAGCGGCGCGGTGATGAGCGTCAACAGCAATAGTTGCCAACTCACCCAGGCGGCGCCGACCAGGCACGAAATCATTTTGAGCGGTTCCAGCAAGGCTTGGCCGAAGAGCCGCTGGACGCCCTGGCTCACGGCGCCGAGGTCGGAGGTGCAGCGATTCATGAGGTCTCCGCGCCCACGCTCGTTGAAGCTGGCCATATCGAGCCGCAGCACGTGGCGATAAAATTCCATGCGGAGATCGTAGCCGACGATATTGCCCAGCCGCGCGACCGCGATCGCATTCCAGACGCGGAAGAGGCTTTTCAACAGGGTGGTCGCGAGCACCACCGCACAAATCACCAGCAGCGTGGTAAACGGCGTGGTTGGCAGCCAGCGGTGAGCCGCCGGGGCGAACCAACTGAATTGCTGGCCGCGAGCAGTCGACGTGTCCAGTTGATGCTGCGCGCGAATCTTTTCGTCGGCGATTTGACTCGGAAGATCCCCGGGCGGGGCCGCGTGCAACTTACCAAGCCGAGTGATCATGTTGCTCAGTTGCGTTTTCTCGGCAACCTGGTCGTCGTTCCACTGTTGGGCGGAGCGTTCCAAGTGAGTTGCCAGTTCGGCCTGGCGGCGCTCGATCTCGCCGGCAATGTGAGCCTGGATTTTCTGCGGGTTGTCGATGGGCAGTCGCTCGAGTTGAGTCAGCCAGCGGCGATTATCGGCGACCTGTTTGTCGCACTTGGCGATCTCCTGGTCGACCCACTGTGGGACCGAAGTATCGTTCATGACGACGTCGACGATCCAGAAGACGACAGATAAACTGCCAGCCCACAGCAGGGCAACCACCACGGAAGTCAGCACACAGGCCGCCACGTTGACGCGATGGGCCAGGGCCAATTTGAGCGCTCGTCCGAAGTTCTTCATGCTTAATGCGTGACTGGTGTGAGGTGGTGCTCGTCGATCTAGTGGTAAGCTGCCTGCCGTGAATCGTCGCGGAGCGGCGTCCGTCTGCGGGAGCAACCTTGCCAGCGGAGGAACTGCTATCGCGTTGCTGCCGGCTGACGCCGTTTCGAGGGATGGTTCGACTGCCTGCGGGTGATGGATTTGACTGGTCGCGGTTTGTATCAAATGGATAAATGCAGACCAAGAGCGGACGGAGGTGCTAGCAAAGGCGCGGAATGTGGGAAGGCAGTCTGGAGTGATCGGCCAGGGGGCTGAAAAGTTGGATTTTGTCGATTGTGCCGCCGATACCAGATGTACTGACATCGTCGCGGCCGATTTCCTGCACTTCTCTAGTGCCGCGGCGACCCAGGTCTTTAGGGGGGAATCTGATGAAACGCACGCTTCTCGTGCTCGCGCTAGCGGCGTGTGCCGCTGCTGGCTGCCGAGCCGTCGGTTCGCACGGTGGTTGTGGTGAACCATGCATGGGTTCCGCTTGTCGCGGGCCGCACCCGGGTGGGTTGCGTCAAACGGGCTGTGGTGATGCCTGCACGAGCGGCACGTGCTGTGAGGCCATCGAGGGAAGTGGTTGTTGTGCCGGCTGCGACGAGTGTGGTTTGTTTAGCCGCAACTGCGGCGGAGGGAATCCAGGTTACCCGCCCGCAACTTACGATTGCTCGGCCTGCGGCTCGCCACGGTGGGGCAATCATGGCTTTTGCCAGCCCGGACCGGGATGCACACCCGGATGCCCATCGGGTGACCAGGTGTACGACTTCAACGCAGGCCCGCCCGTGGGACAGACGGCGTATCCGTACTACACGGTTCGCGGACCGCGCGATTTTTTGCGGAATAATCCGCCGTCGATTGGGCCGTATTGAACGGGCAGGGGCGTCCAACGGAGACAGATCCGGCGTGGCTGCCGACGCAAAAGGCACCCGACGCAAAGCAATCAACCACCGCGTGAAGGGAATCACGCTCTATCAGCCGCCATCGGCGCACGGAAGCGCCAGGGCGGCTGGTTTTGTTGGCGCTAGACCGCGCCGGCGATGAGCGAGATATTCTGCCCGCCGAAGCCGAAGCTATTGTTGAGGATCGTGCGGGTGCGGTGTTCGCGGGCCACGTTGGGGACGTAATCCAGGTCGCAGTTAGGATCGGGCGTTTCGTAATTGATCGTCGGCGGGACGATGTTGTCGCGGATGGCCATCAGGCAGATGATCAACTCGGTCGCCCCGGCTGCCGCGATGAGATGGCCCGTCATGCTCTTGGTGCTGGAAACGGGAATTTTGTAGGCTGCCTGCCCAAGCGATTCCTTGATTGCCAGGGTCTCGACCCGGTCGTTTACCTGCGTGCTCGTGCCGTGTGCGTTGATGTAATCGATGTCTTCGGGATTCTTGCCGGCATCCTTGATCGCCATTTTGATGCAAGCTATGGCGCCGCGTCCCTCGGGGTGGGCGTCGGTAATGCGGAAGGCGTCCGCTGTCGTGCCGTATCCCAAAATTTCGCCGAAGATCAGCGCGCCGCGTTTTCGGGCGTGCTCGTAATCCTCGAGTACGACCATGGAAGCCCCCTCGCCGAGGATGAAGCCGTCGCGATCGCGATCAAACGGCCGCGAAGCTTTTTGCGGCTCGTCGTTCCGCTCTGAAAGCGCCGTGAGCAGGTTGAAGCCCGTGACGCCGAAGGGGTGGATCATGCTGTGGGCGCCACCGGAAAGCATCGCATCGGCCTCGCCGCGGCGGATGATCTCGGTCGCCTCGCCGATCGCCTGGCTGCTGGCCGCGCAGGCGGTGAGGCAATTGAAATTTGGCCCCTCGGCCCCAAA
>JAKEGR010000423.1 GCA_022615465.1 Planctomycetota bacterium
ATCCCGCGACGCGGCGACGCGCAATGTACACACGAATGGCGATCAACGGCTCATGAAGCGACTTAACATACTTTGGATTTCCCACTTTGTGCCGTACCCGCCCAAGGGCGGTGCGTTTCAGCGAAGCTACAATTTGATCAAGGCCGTGGCTCGGCAGCACAATGTCTATCTGGTTGCCGTCCGGCACAAGCGCGAAACCCATACCGCTTCGAAAACGGAGGATGCAGCCCAGGCGCTTGGGCTGTTGTGCCGCAAGGTGTCGATTGTTGAGCCAGCGTGGATCCGGAGCAAGAGCCGTTTCTATCTCGCCGCGCTGCGTTGCCTGGCCAGTCGTCATTCGACGACGGTCCAGTTTTACGACTTCCCGGAACTGCACAAGGCAATTCAGGACGTTCTGCAGAACGCGAAAATCAACGTTGTTCACTTCGACGCAATCAGTGTCGCGCCGTACGTCACCGATGTGGGAAGCCTGCCAAAGGTGTTGAACCATCATGGTGCCGAGGGATTCATGATCGAGCGGCGCATTGCGCGTGAGCGCGACCCGATCAAGAAGGTCTACTTTGCGATCGAGGCGCGCAAGCTACAGCGCGACGAGCGGCATTATTGTCCGCAATTCGAGGTGAACGCCGTAGTTTCCGAATACGACGAGCAACTGCTGCGCCCCGCCGCGCCCAATGGTCGATTCGAGGTGATTGACAATGGCGTCGACCTCGAGTATTTCCGCGCCCCGGACCCGGGGGCGCGAAAGGACTCGCTGATTTTTGCCGGCCGCTTGGATCAGTACTCGAACGCCGACGGTATCTATTGGTTCTGCTCGGAGATTTGGCCGGCGATTCGCGAGCGCGAGCCGCAGCTGAAGCTGGTCATTATTGGGCGTAACCCGGCGTCGGCTCTGGTTGAACTCGTCAACGGTGATCCGCGGATTGAGATTACAGGGTTTGTGGACGACGTACGGCCGTATTTCGACCGGGCCATCGCCGGCGTAGTCCCGTTGCGCGATGGCGGCGGGACGCGTATCAAGGTATTGGATGCCATGGCGATGGGAATGCCGATCGTCGCGACGACCGTGGCCTGCGAGGGCCTGCATGTCGAGGCGGGAAAGCATCTTCTGGTCGCAGACACGGTGCGCGACTTCGCCGACGCAACCGTGCGATTGGTGAACGATCCGGAACTGCGCCGGCAACTGAGTCGGAGCGCACACGAACAGGCCGAGCGTCGCTATAGTTGGACGGCGATTGGCGAGCGTCTGTGTCGTGTCTACTCGAATCTTGTGGGCGGTTCGCCCAATTAGTATTCGCCTTGGACGAGACGGATAAGCCGGTGGGTGCTGCCAGAATACCGGATTGGGCGGGGGAGTGCGGTAATGACGGGGTCGGTGTCGAATGAGTAACAGCAAGGTTTTGCTTCTGGGATTTCTCGCGATCCTCGCCATCGAGTATCTGGGAATTACCAGTCACTACGTCCTGATACTTCACAAAATCAAGTTTCCGCTGATTTTCACGGCCTGCCTGTGTTTGTACGCAATCGCCAAGTACGGAGTGCGGGACCTGTTTGCCGCAACACAGGTCAAGACACTGTTAGCCTTCATCTTCTTGACCGGGCTGGCGATGTTTCATGGACTGATCCAATCGTATGCCGTCCAGCCGTTCAAGCAACAGCTCGGCTATCTAATGCTGGTAATCATCGGATTTCATGCGCTCAAGACCATTAAGGCATTCAACCTGTTTGCGGCGGTGATGGTGGCGATTCACGCCGCATTGGCTGTCATCAATTTCGAAAAGTTCCAGCAGGCAGAAAGAGTGGGAGGGTTCAAGGCGGGCTATTTTGTTGGTGACGGAAACGACTTCGGCTGGTCCATGACCATTACGTTTGCCTGGGCCATGTACCTGCTTGTCGCAGGCAAGGGCCTTGTGTGGCGACTGATAGGGTTGTCGGGCGGCGTGTTTGTCGCCGTTGGGGTGATTGGCACCCAGTCGCGTGGCGCGACGCTCGCACTGGTTGCCGCGCTGCTCTATTTCTGGGTAGTCATCAGCAAACGCAAGATGCTGGGTCTCATCGGGCTCATGGTTATCGGGCTCGCCGTTCTGGTCTTGGCCCCCGAAAATTACTTCTCGCGGATGCAAACCCTCTCGACCTATGAAGAGGATACGTCGGCAACGAATCGGCTGTTGATGTGGGGAAAATCGATCGAGATGGCGTTTGATCATCCGTTGTTGGGGGTCGGTGCCGGAAGTTTCAATTCCGCCTACGGCCGTTACTACCGAGGCGGGGACGATCCGACCAAATGGCTGTCGACCCACAGCGTTTACTTCAAGGTGTTGGCGGAATACAGTTTTCTCGGCATCGGCCTATTCCTGGGGACCATATTGCTGAACGTGAGAGAGAATCGACGAACATCCCGGCATCTGAAAGAATTGGGCCAAACGGCGCCCTTTGCTGCGGCGGTGCCGGAGTTCGCCAATATGGCGATTGTTGCCTATTCGGTAGCGGCCACGTTTCTCACTGGAGTGAATTACCCGCATTTGTACATTTTGACGGCAGTCACGCTGGCGCTGAAGGGAATGGCCTATAGCAAACCTGCCGATGGGCAACCGGCGTCCGACGCATCGCAAGACGCTCGGAAGACTTCGTGAACGGCCGGCTCGCCATGCAATCTCGGTACTTCCAGTCTGCAAAGTTGTTTGACGAGGTCTCGACGTCTACCAGAAGCGTTGGAGACCGGCGGGTATTTGCCTGATTGAACTTTCATCGAGAACCATGAAATTCCCAAACTCAGCCTAAGAGGACATTTGTGGAAAAGTCGATTTCGTCACCATTCGCAGCGTGCGACGTTCTGCTCCGGAATATGAAACATCGCTTCGGCACATTGCTTATGTTGTCGATGCTCCTGGGGAGCGGTGAAATCTATGCAGCCGGATCCAAGAAGGACAGGGACAATGCGTCGACCAAGGGCCGTGATA
>JAKEGR010000424.1 GCA_022615465.1 Planctomycetota bacterium
CAAAGATGGGCCAAGGAACGGGCTGTGCTGATTGCCGGCTCCGTATCCAACTACGGCCTGAGGGCCGGCGCAGAGCCTGGCTGGACCAATTGGCGTGAAGTGCGCCGCTGGAGCGAGACCACCGATGAGCAAGCCCAGGCGAACTTGCGGGAGCAGGCGGAGATCCTGGCGGAGGGTGGTGTCGACTTCTTCGTCGCGGAATCGACTGGCAGCACGACACAACGAAAATGGGTCATAGAGGCCTGCGTTGCGACGGGCCTGCCGGTTTGGATGGGCTTCCGCTGTCGCCTAGGTGCGGGCACCGCCGAGCCACAAATCGGGTATCTCAGCGAGGAAGGCCTGTCCGAACACTTCCAGGAGGTGGTTTCGCTGGGCGGCTCGGTGGTGAGCGTTTTTCATTCCACGATCGAAGCCGTCGATGCCGCGCTACCGACCGTCAAAAAACGCTGGCAGGGCCCGATCGCCGTCTATCCGGAAGCCGATCGGCCGGACTACGTACAGCGGCACAAGGACCCCAACTTCGAGCCGCGGGTGACGCCCGAGGAGTTCGTCAAATGGGCGCTCACCTGCGTGGACCGGGGCGTTCAGATCGTTGGCGGCTGCTGCGGCATTGAGCTCGAGCACATTCGTCCGCTGCGAGCGGTCTTGCCCAAACACCTGCGAGACGCTGCCTAGCAGCACGCCGGCCTTCATGCGCAGTCCTACCGCTCAATTACTGACCACCGTAGCAAGATCATTCATGATTCCAATGCCTTGGACTCGGTCGGGATGGAAGGCGAGTTGCATTGGTTTTGATCACCCTGGAGTCCACGGCAAAGCTCTCGCCGTCGACGCCGAGAGAATGGGCTCCAAGTCGGTCATTTCGCAAACCTCCTCGAGCTTTCGGTTCTCGGCGGCGATCTGCCTGTTCACGAAGAACCCGCATATTACGTCTGGTGGCACCCATCGCGGCGATGGCAGGCTCATCTGGTCGGAAAGCAAATCGCTTGATCGACCGGCGCTCAGGTCCGCCAACAGTTTTCCCGCCATGGTGCCGGATGTATTTCCGGCACCATTGCAGAAGGCCGATACAAACACGTTCTCCGCAAGCTCGCCGAAAACCTGACCGGTGTTGCGGGTTAGCGACATGACACCGCTCCAGATAAACTCAAAGGGAACCTTGGCCAACTCGGGCCATAGCCTTTTGACCGTCGCTCGCGCCTGTTCCGAAAACCTTCCGAACTCCGCAGCACTTGGACAGCCCGCTGGCGTAAACGCGGCGCCCTGCCGAACGAGCAATCGACCGTCCTTCGTTTTGCGGAGTGTGGCGCCACCGAGCAATGTCGGTAGAAGTCCGAACGATTCGGCCTCCCCGAAAGCGCCGGGCCAGCCATCGAGCACAGGGGTCATGGCTGCAAAGGTGGAAACCTTGAGCAGCCGGTTCTTGCCGTAGCCAAGGCCCGGGGTGCCGCCATTCGCACAGACGAAGACCTTTTGCGCTGTGATTCGGCTCTTGTCGGTTTGGACCACGATGACCGATCCACGGCGTTCTAGCCTTCGCACGCCACTGTTCTCGTACAGTTGGACATTGCCGGGAAGCGAAGTTGTTAGCCCGCGGATCAAGGCAACCGGTTGCACGAGAACCGTGCCCGGATGGAACAGCCCGCGCAGAAATCGGCTCGAGCCGGTGACCTCGGAAACTCTGTCAGCGGGACACTCTTCCATGGGCGCACCGGCATCGGCGTACCTCACGGCCAATCGAGAAAGATATCTGTCCTCGTCGTCCGTGATGGCGGCATAGAGATGACCTCGAGCCTGCCAGTCACACGAGATATGATAGTCTGAGACGACTCGCCGTAGTTCCTCAAGGCCACCCCTTTGCAGGCGGGTTCGAGCGGCCCGTATCGCCGGCGGAGGGTCGTCGTAAAACGAGATATCGAGCAAGAACCCGGAGTTCCGCCCGGAATTGGCAGCCCCGATTCGATCGGCTTCCAGTACCAAAATGGTGGCAGTAGGGAACAATTCGGCGAGACGCCGGGAACACGCGAGCCCGGTAAATCCGGCGCCAATAACAACAAAATCAGCCACTCTCGACCCATCCGCAGATTCGCGCGGGGGCATCTTCGGAAGCGTCTCGTACCAACCGCAACTCCGCGACTCAGCTCCGCTACACGGAGAATTAATTCGTGTCGCGTTCCGATTTACTGTTATTGGCATAAGTGGCTCGCTTTCCCATACAAAGCCTATCCTTGTTCGAGAAACCCCAAAAGGTCCCATGCGGCCACCAACGGTGGAAATCGCGGCCCAAGGCCAATTTGGCCTTGATCCGGGAATTTGCGTAGCGAGCTCCCTTGCGCAGACCTTTGGAATGTCGTCCATTGTTAAGGGTTGTCAGACCCCTGCCGTGGCGGGGTGTGTGCGGCATTGCAATGGTCGGCAGGGGTTGGACAAGCCTCAGGGGAGGAAACCGCGGGCTGGCTTAGGCTCGGCGGATGAGTGTGCTCAGTCTATGGGGATTTGACGAGGCGAGGCTGGGTGTTGGCCGGAGCTTGCTGGGTTGGCCGGTAAGGATCTGGCGAGCGACGATCTTGGTGGGCCGGCTTGGCGGCGACTTTGCGGTGGCGCTGAGGGGTTTTGCTGGC
>JAKEGR010000425.1 GCA_022615465.1 Planctomycetota bacterium
CGTTTGATTAGACTTTCACTCCTCCCCACAAGTCATCCCCTCGGTTTTCAACCCAAGTGGGTTCGGTCCTCCACGCAGTATAACCCGCGCTTCAACCTGCTCATGGGTAGATCACGTGGTTTCGCGTCTACCGCCAACGACCAATAGTCGCCCTATTCAGACTCGGTTTCCCTATGGCTTCGGCCCGTAAGGCCTTAACCAAGCCGCAGACGGTAACTCGCCGGATCATTATGCAAAAGGCACGCCGTCACACATTCCCTTACGGGCATAGTGCTCCGACCGCTTGTAAGCGTATGGTTTCAGGTTCACATTCCTCCCCTAGCAGGGGTTCTTCTCATCTTTCAATCGCCATACTGAGTTCGCTATCGGTCATCAGGGAGTATTTAGCCTTACGAGATGGTCCTCGTAGATTCAACCGGGGTTCCACGTGACCCGGCTTACTCAGGTACCCCTCGAGAGATTGCTGACTGCCGCTTACGGGACTGTCACCCTCTGTGGTTCAACTTTCCAAAAGATTCTGCTAGCCAGCAATTTTGTAACTCTCATGTGAGAGGCCCTACAACCCCGCAGGGGAAAACCCCCGCGGTTTGGGCTATTTCGCTTTCGCTCGCCACTACTAACGAAATCGATTTTTCTTTCTTTTCCTGTGGGTACTGAGATGTTTCAGTTCCCCACGTTGGCCACGTGCGGCTATGTATTCACCACACGCTAATTCGGGAATCCCGGGATCATCACTTGTTTGTCAACTCCCCCGGGCTTTTCGCAGACTTCCACGCCCTTCATCGCCTCCTGATGCCAAGACATCCCCCATACGCCCTTAGTAGCTTGGCCACATTCATCCAAAGCTCTCACTTGCCGGAGTCGCGGACGACCCGGCTCACTTGAGTCTGGAAAAATGCTGCTACCAAATCCAGGCCGCCGGCGAAGGCGGACCTGGACGAGTAACGCTCGATTCAATAATTCTAAGGACAAAAAAAGAGTCTTGGCCAAACATGCTTTCCGATTTCCGTGCTTACGCACTTCGATCGGTGGCATGCTCAGCTAAGATGCCACTCTTGCAACTACCAAATTGTCAAAGAACCAGCGGCAGCCGAAGCTGCCCACGCGGTCACAATCTACCGCGGCCGCCAAAGCCTAGCCAAACTTCTCAGCTTGACACAGCCCGTTTCATCAGACTCGAAAGCCTGATTGACGACCTGCCAATGGACAGAGGCCGACAAGGCAGTAACCCTCCTGGACAAGGGCTGCCTTACCAGCCTCTGGCCACTTGCGGTGGCACTCCTCCGATGAGATGCCTCAAAGAGGCCGCCCCTTCGGTGGAAACGCGAAATATAACGACTTATCGGAATCGTGTCAAACGCGGCAACATAGATTCTACGCTTTCCAGGTTGCTCGGCAAGGGGCCAAATTGGGAATTTTTTTGGACCCTGGGGGCAGCCCGGTGAACGGTCGCCCGAACCCCGCCCCGCGGCCTGGGATGCATGGGCCAGCGGCCCTTGCTACCTGTCATCAATCCAGCGGCCGGGATCAGTTCCGCCTGGCCAGTTCGCCTCGGACGAACTGTAACGCCTCTTTCGCGAGTTGATCTTCGCTATCGAACATCCGCCGCCAGATTTTCGTGGCCGCCGCGATCTCCGGCAGTGCCATGCCAAATGCCTCGACGACCAACCAGCCGTCGTAGCCAACTCCGGCCAACGCGTCGAACGTTTCGTTCCAGCGGACAGCTCCCCGGCCGGGAGTGCTGCGGTCGTTCTCCGAGATATGGACGTGACCGAGGACATCGGCGCACGCCCGAACGGCCTCGCCGACATGTTTCTCCTCGATGTTTGCATGGAACGTATCGTAAAGGACTCGGCAGTTCGGGTGGGCGACTTCCCGCACGAAGCGAGCGGCGTCGGCGTGCGAGTTGAGCAAGTAGCATTCGAAACGGTTGAGCGGCTCGACGCCCAGATCAACGCCGCACTTGGCGGCATGTTCGGCAACCCGCTGCATCGATTCAACGCCCCACTGCCATTCGTCCCTGGTCGGCGGCGCTCCGCTAAACACGCCGATTGCGGAATGAAACGGACCGACCAGCGTCTCGGCCCCCACGGCGGCACACGAATCGATCGCGGCTTTGGTGGCGGCAATCCCCTTCTCGCGAATACTTCGTTCTGGACTGATTGGGTTGTCTTCCGGACCACGGATTGTTACCGCCGTCCGTGAGATCGCCAGTTCGTCGAGCCTCTTGCCCAACTTGGAAAACAACGACTCATCCGGGGCAAAGATGGGCAACTCGACGCCGTCGTAGCCGATCTCCTTGAGTCGTCGGATGGTTGGCAGGTCGCGATCTGAAACGCTTCCGGTCCACAGCAAAAGATTCATGCCGATTTTCATGGATTTAGCACCTCGTGTCAGGATCGTGGATGGGTGGTCGTTTCTGTTATTCGCCGGCGATTCCCAAGGAGACCAGGAACTCGCTCATCTCGCCCGCGGCATGGAAATCCTGCTGCGATCGGGCCGCTTCGATGCCGTCGCGCAAGATCGCGCGGGCTTCGTCGATCCGGCCGAGCCGCGCGAGCTGTTGTCCGGTCATGAAGAACGCGGGCACATAGGGCGGCTTGTCGCTGGCGAGTTCGGCGAACCGGGCCAGACTCAGGTCGTGCTGGCCTTCTTTGTCCAACTCGATCGCAAGACTATAACGCAAAAACGTATCGCCGGGATCGGTGAGAAGCATCGTTTCGATCTTTTCGCGACGCGTCATCATGGGCGGAAACTTGGGTGGCCGGAATCCGGGGAGACAGAAAAAACGCTCCGAGGGTGATTATAAGTCGCCGGCGAGTTTCAGCAATCCGCCGCGATTTGGGTTTGCTTCGTTGGCGTCAAGCAGGGCCGTGACGTAGAGCGCGCCTTCGGGGCCAAAGGCGAGCGCGGTGGGCCGATTGATCGAGGCGATTCTTACGGCCTGGCAGGCGGGCTGGCCTGGCTGGCTGGTATCATCGATGCGGAAAACGCCGCCCTGTTTCTCGTCGTCGGACGCGGCCCCAATCGCATACAAGCGGCCGCTCCGAGGGCTGACCACCAAACCCGATAAATGACGCAGCGGAACCGGCAGGGCCATGACCAACGACCCGTCGATCGGATTGTAGAACGACAGCACACTCTGGGGCGGATCACCGGTTGAATCCGACTGGCTGACAGCAACGAAACCTTGCGCGCCGACGGTGACGCCCATCGGCTCAAGAACGCCTGCCGATGGATTGACGAACGGGGCACATTCGCCGATCGTGCCAGCTCGCACTGCAATTTTGCTGAGCCGGGCCTGTTGATCCTGGCTGATGGAAGCGGCGAGAAGCAAGTCGGGCACCCGGTCATTCGCCCGCGTGCGGCCAAGTGCCAGGACGCGTTCGATCTGCGCGTTGCCCACTTGCTGCTTTGGCTTGTCGGCAGGCAGTACGCGATTTTCGTTGGCAAGTTCATACATCCGCACGACTGGCGGGCCGCCACAGCCAACGACCAGGTGATCGCGGTCGAGGAATAGCAGAGCGCACGGGCCGGCGTTTCGGTCGGGATCGGCGGGGAATTCGGTGATCGCGTCGGTGCTTTTTCCTGGCTCGTCACTCCACATGCGGACGACTCGCATCGCGCCGCTCTCCGCGACAAAGACCTCGTGGCGTTCCGTCGATCCGCCCGGTCGCGTGGCAACGCCACTCGGATTGATCATCCCGGTGAGTACCGTTTCGACCACCGCCTGATCGGCTGCCCGGGCAAACGGCAACGCTGCCAGGCAGGCGACAACCCCAGCGGCAATGACAATTGGCCGAGACATAGTCATGCTTCTGGCACCCGCTGCGCGATCAACTTGCAATGCCGCGTGCCCGCTCGTAGGCGGCGATCTTGTCCACGTGCTCGAGTGTCAGGCCAATGTCGTCCAGGCCGTGAAGCAGACAGTGGCGGCGAAATTCTTCCACCTCGAATGGCAGCGAGAGGTCGTAGTCGTCCAAGAGCGTGCCGGTTTCGAGGTCGGCCGTCAGTTTGTAGTCCGGATGTGCGGCGACCCGCTCGAACAAATCATCGACTTGCTCCTCGCTCAGCCGGATCGGCAACATGCCATTCTTGAAGCAGTTGTTGTAGAAGATGTCGGCGAAGCTTGGGGCCACCAGGACGCGGAACCCCCAGTTTTCGAGTGCCCAGGGGGCATGCTCGCGACTGGAGCCGCAGCCGAAATTCTGCCGCGTGAGGAGCACACTCGCGTCATGGGCGTCGGGCCGGTTCAACTCGAAGTCGGGATTGATCGAGCCGTCCAAATTGCGTGCCCAATCCCAGAACAGAAACTCGCCGAAGCCGGTCCGCTCGATCCGCTTCAAGAACTGCTTGGGGATGATCTGGTCGGTATCGACATTGGCCCGGTCCATCGCGACGACGCGGCCGGTATGTTGGACGAAGGGTTTCATGGTTTTATTCTACCGCCACTCTCGGATATCCACAAAATGCCCCGCGCAGGCGGCGGCGGCGGCCATCGCGGGTGAAACGAGGTGGGTCCGACCGCCACGGCCTTGGCGGCCTTCGAAGTTACGGTTTGAGGTCGATGCGCACCGCTCGCCCGGTTCGAGCTTGTCGGGGTTCATGGCCAGGCACATGCTGCAGCCGGCCTCTCGCCATTCGAAGCCGGCCTCCTTGAAGATGCGGTCGAGGCCTTCTCGCTCGGCCTGCTTCTTGACGAGTCCGCTGCCTGGAACGACCATCGCGCTAACATGACTTGCCACCTGGCGACCCTTGACGGCCGCCGCGGCGGCACGCAAGTCTTCGATCCGCGCGTTCGTACAGGAACCGATGAAGACGCGGTCGAGCTTCAAATCGGTGATTGCCTCGCCGCCGGCAAGACCCATGTATTGCAGCGCGCTGGCCGCCGCTTTCTGATCGTTGGGGCCGCTGAATTCGGATGGTCTTGGAATGCGGCCGGTCACCGGCGCAACCTGCCCCGGATTGGTGCCCCAACTCACCTGCGGAGCGATCTTTGCCCCGTCGAACACGAGCGACTTGTCGAATATCGCGCCGGGATCGGTGGGCAGCCCGCGCCAACGCTCGACGGCCTTGTCGAAGTCGACTCCTGGCGGCGCAAACGGCCGGCCGCGGAGATAGGCGAAGGTTGTCTCGTCGGGTGCGATCAGCCCAGCCCGCGCGCCGCCCTCAATCGACATATTGCAGACCGTCATCCGGCTTTCCATCGAGAGTCCGCGGACCACCTCGCCGGTGTATTCCACACAGCACCCCACGCCACCGCTGGTGCCGATCTGGCCAATGAGGTACAGGATCATGTCCTTGGCGGTGACACCTGGGCCAAGCCGCCCATCGACCCGCAACTCAAGAGTTTTCGGCTTCGATTGCAGCAGCGTTTGTGTCGCCAGCACATGCTCCACTTCGCTCGTGCCGATACCGAAGGCCAGCGCGCCAAACGCTCCGTGCGTCGACGTGTGGCTGTCGCCGCAGACGATCGTCATCCCAGGCTGCGTGTAGCCCTGCTCTGGGCCGATCACGTGGACGATCCCCTGCCGCGGGTCGTCAATATCGTAGAGCGTGATGCCAAATTCCCGGCAGTTGGCGCGTAGTGTGTCGATTTGTTGCTTCGAGATTGGGTCGTCGATCGGCAAGCTGCGATCGGTGGTCGGGATATTATGGTCGACGGTCGAGAGGGTTCGTGCGGGACGACGCACTTTCCGGCCCGACAATCGCAGACCCTCAAACGCCTGCGGGCTGGTCACTTCGTGGACGAGGTGTAAATCGACGTACAGAATCGTCTGCCGACCCGGCTCGTTGAAGACGACGTGATCGTCCCAAATTTTTTCAAACAGTGTGCGCGGTTTGGTGGTCATCGTTCTTAAGCCGGGCTTTCTGCAGGTCCGACTGGAACGCCTGGCCCGGATCAACACCTCCATCAACGATTGA
>JAKEGR010000007.1 GCA_022615465.1 Planctomycetota bacterium
ACGTGAACGCGCAGCCTGCCTGCGTCGAACAGGCCGGCGCACTGCTCGAGTATCCACGCCTGGTGCTGCTGCGCCTCGGTCCAGCCGAAGACCATGGGGGACAGCATCAGCTCCTGGCTGATGCGCAGGTTGCGCAGGCGGGCGACCTTCCAGTCGGTTTCCGCTCCGGGCTGGAGCAGCGTGACGAGATCGCCGTAGGGGCGGACGGCCGCAAAGCTGTCGCTGAAGGTGGTGCCGCCTACGGTGTCGAATACGATGTCTGCGCCCCGGCCTTGGGTCAGGTCCAGTACGGCCTCGGCGAAGTCGGTTTCGCGGTAGGGGATGGCTGCGTCGGCGCCCAGCTGCTTGGCGAAAGCGGCCTTGGCAGCGGAGCCGACGGTGGTGAGCACGCGGCATCCCGCCGCCTTGGCCAGCTGGATGGCGACGTGGCCCACGCCTCCCGCGCCGGCATGGATCAGCACTGTCTGGCCGGCAGTCATGCGGGCGCGGTCGTAGAGGGCCTCCCAGGCGGTGATGAGCACCAGCGGCGCGGCGGCGGCTTGGTTGAAGTCCAGGCTTGCCGGCTTGCGCGCGGAGAAACGCTCGTCCACCACGGCGTACTCGGCGTAGTTGCCGGGATGGCCGCCGATGCCGCCGTTGCAGAAGTAGACCGCGTCGCCCGGCTTGAAGCGGCTCGCGCCGCCGCCGACCGCCTCGACCACCCCGGCGCCGTCGCAGCCCAGGATGGCGGGCATGCGCTCGGGGAAGTAGGGGCCGCGGGCGCGCAGCTTGGTGTCGATGGGATTGACCCCGGCCGCCTTGAGCCGCACCAGCAGGTCGGTGTCATGGGCGATTCGGGGGGACGGCACGTCGGCGAGGCCGAGGACCTGCGGCTCGCCGGGGGCGTGCATCAAGAGTGCTTTCATCCTTCTTCTCCCGATTTGCGGACGGTTCGCGCAATACCGGCAATCGTTGCCTGTCCGGGGGCAAGGCTGGGCTGTTGCCACGAAGCAGAATATTGCCAACCGGACTGCTTGCGTCTTAAATCAATCATAGTTGGCACCGAGCGTCTGCCGTTCTTTGAACGGTGAGCAAATCCGGAACAAACGACGGAGTGCGGCGACAGCGATGCCAATGCTCCAGGCGATCATGTTTTTTGATGAACCATGAGGAGAACGGAGATGGCCATTGCGTGTGAACTGACGTTTGACCGTGAACGACTGAAAGATGAAATCCGCGCAACCTACGGACGGGTTGCCGAGCAGCCAGACGGCGACTTTCATTTTCATCGCGGGCCGGAATACGCCGCAGCGATGCTGGGCTACGACCGGGCCGAGCTCGACGAATTGCCGGATTTTGTCACGGCGCCGTTCGCCGGCGTAGGCAACCCCTTGCGCGCGGGCGCATTGCCTTCCGGGGCACGCGTGATCGATCTCGGTTCCGGTAGCGGCATGGATTGCCTTCTGGCCGGTCGCCGCGTGGGACAGCAGGGCGAGGTGGTCGGGTTTGACATGACCGACGCCATGCTCGACAAGGCAAGGTCGGGGGCGGCCGCCGCCGGAATGAAACAGGTCCGCTTCGAGAAAGCCGACATTTCACAACTGCCTATCGACGACAGTTCAGTGGACGTGGCGATCTCGAATGGCGTGATCAATCTCAGCCCTGAAAAACCGCGTGTCTTCGCCGAGCTCCATCGGGTCCTGCGTCCCGGCGGGCGGGTACAGTTCGCCGATATCGTGATCGAAACCGAGTTGTCGGCGGCGGCGCTCAACGACATTCAACTCTGGGTTGGCTGAATCGCGGGTGCTCTGCAGTCTGCAGGCTATCTCGCGGCCCTTGCCGAGGCGGGTTTCGCGCGTGCGGAAGTCGTTGAATATTTCGATTCGTTTGCCGGAACGAGCAAGGAGGGTGTGGCGCGCAGGTATGGGGTCCGCGGCGCGAATTTCATTGCCTTCAAGGATTGAGTGAATCGAGATCGAGGAACGCCCCGGGTTGGCTCACGCTGACTGCAGTCATCTGAAACGGGTGACGTGGCACGCTCGCTGAAGCCCCAAGGGGGCAACCATGAAGCCAGGCCCATCGGCGCAGGCATTCTCTGTGTCGCGTCGGTCGCATTCGCAACAGGGGTGGTGGAGCCGGCCAGCAACAAGCCCCAATTTCTCAAGGCCTAGCGAGGCGGCCTGCGATTACTTGGCCTTGTCCCGTTCAAAACACGTCAGCCGAACATTGGCCGACTTAACCAGGGCCATGCAATGCTGAGGACCATCAAAATCATTGCAACGCCGATCAGCCAATTGAGCCGGGAAGTCACGCGCGTACCTTCAGTGCGCATCACGGCCAGATCATTTCTGGCCTGTTCCAGTTCCGCCAATGCCGCGTCCGGGTGTTCGAGGACGTCCGGACCAGGCGGGCGTGAGGCGATCGCTGCCATGCGTTTTACAGCCTCGTTATATTCATCGGAGAGCATGGAATTCCAGTCGTAGTCGTGGCCTGTTGCCTGTTTCCATAGAAACCGAGCCACGGCATAAGCCGTTTCCGGGTTTTCCTTTGAAGTCGGCAACCGAACCCCAACGACACCGCGCGCGGCCGCGCCAAGACCAAACGCTGCGAGTGCCCTTTCGGTCCAGTGGATATTGGCGACGATGTGCTAATAGTGCGCAACGCGGAAGAGCAGGATGCTGGTGGTCATCCCGCGATGCGTGAATTGATAGAGGTCGACGCCCGAGACTTCTTGCCAGGGTATTCGTCCGTGAATTGGCATGGCGAACCCATCCCGATCAAGTTCCAAGAGTGGCTTGCCGAGGCTTGCGAGGCTACGGGGAAGTGCAACCGCAATTAAAGTGAGAAAGAACGCACCGCCGAGCACCCATTGCCAGTGCACGGGAGCAGACGTGATTCCTTTGTGAATCGCCAGGGCACTTGCGAATCCGCCCAGCATCAATCCGACCGCCATCCAGTGGCTGCCATCAAGCTTCAGGGTTTTGTTGGAATGCCAGGGCGCTTGGGTAAGCTCGGCGATGCGGCGTGCGATGTCGGCACTTCGCTTTTCCTTTTTCAGCCGCTCGCGGTGTCGATCACTGAGCAACGCTACGACGATCATGCCGAAACCCAACAGGGCGGCGACGTGAAATGCGGCCAGCCCGAAACCGGTCATGATCATTCCGCCGACGAGCAACAACAGGTTGACTATTTTGGGCATGAGAAACTCGGCGCTCTTGTATAGATTGGATTCCGTCGCGGCCGTTGGGCTCTCAAAATCGCCTCATCCCAGAAAACCATGGTCTGTCACGGCTGATTCGGGGCCTGGTCATTCCGGAGTGGGCAGGAATCCAGTTTGCTTGGGCCGGATTCGGGTCTGCTCGCGGGCGACGGAATCGTTCGAGATTTCCTTGCCGGGTTGATGGCGCCTTGCTTCCGCCCCGTCCGTCGGGGGCTGCCGGCGCCCCGGACCGAACGTCCCGCACATCTCGGCCTGGAAATCGACCAGGCGCCGGTCGACGTCCTTCAACTCGCCGATCCGGGCATGGATTTCGGCCCGTTTTCTTTCGAT
>JAKEGR010000426.1 GCA_022615465.1 Planctomycetota bacterium
CATCCTGAAAGCGAATGCAACATGTTGCCGGTCCAACCAATTGCAGAATCATTCGCTCTCCGGCTGCATCTGTCAAATACGCCGCAAGGGCCAGATGCTAGCGTTCTTGCTATTCCTCAACGCTGTCGCCGTCGTTGCTCGATGAATCAGGTGATCCGCTCAGCCCACCGCCTGTACCACCGGCAGACTTGATTTTTTCCTTGATTTCCTGGGCGATCTTTGGACTCTCCTTGAGGAACTGCCGGGCCTTCTCTTTCCCTTGGCCAAGCTGAAGATCGCCATAGCGGAACCAGGCACCCGTGCGGCCGATGATTTTCTGTTCCATTCCCATGTCCAGCAGGTCGCCCTCGAAGCTGATGCCATCGGCGTGCATCATGTCGAACTCGGCAACACGGAACGGCGGAGCAACTTTGTTCTTCACCACTTTGGCCCGCACCCGCTGGCCGACCACTTCTTCGCCCTCCTTGAGCGCTCCGATGCGACGGACATCGATCCGGCAGGACGTATAAAACTTCAAAGCCCGGCCGCCAGGCGTCGTCTCGGGGCTGCCAAACATCACGCCGATCTTCTCGCGAATTTGATTGATGAAGATGACGCTAGTGCGGCTCTTGGCAATGGCGGCCGTCAGCTTACGGAGCGATTGGCTCATGAGACGGGCCTGCAGACCGACGTGCGTATCGCCGATCTCACCATCTAGCTCCTTCTTGGGAACCAGGGCGGCCACCGAGTCGATCACGATCACATCCACCGCGTTACTCTTGATGAGCATCTCGGTGATCTGCATGGCCTCTTCGCCATGGCCCGGCTGGCTCACCAGGAGCATCTCCAGGTTGACGCCGAGCTTCTTGGCCCAACTCGGATCAATGGCATGTTCCGCATCGATAAATGCGGCGATGCCACCGGCCTTTTGCGCCTCGGCCACGACGTGCAGGGCCAGGGTGGTTTTGCCGCTCGATTCCGGACCAAAGATCTCGACGATCCGGCCGCGGGGAATCCCCTGGCCGCCGAGGGCAATGTCGAGCGACAGGCTGCCGGTCGAGATGCCTTCGATCTGGTGGACGAATTCGGAGCCGAGAGGCATGATGGCCCCCTCGCCAAACTGCTTTTCGATGGCAGCGACGGTGTGTTGCAGCTCGGGGCTGGTTTCCAGGATACTAGTGGGCTTGTCGGCCCGGCGGGGCGACTTCTTCGCCGTTTTGTCGGTTTTGGCCATACGATTATTTGTCGCGGAAAGGTTTGGAACGGAGTTATTGGTGGAAGCCGTGGCGACCATATGGAATCGACCCCTTTTATCTAACAGAACAAGCTCGGAGGCAAGATGGCGTGGGGAAGGTTGTCCTCCTGACAGATTCGATCTCAGGATGGCAGCCCGCCCAAATACTGTACACATGAGCACTATATCGGCGTTCCTATCCAACGACAAGAGCATTCCGCGGAAAACCGGTAAATTGTGGTTTGCCGCGAGGCAGACCCCTACGGCTTGTGCTGCAAAGGATCGCCTCTGCTCACCGTCAGTCCTCCCTTGAACTTTGCATCTCGGCAACCTATCCTGGTCTGCTAGGAGGTCTACCAATGAAATACGCTATTTCTTGTCTATGTTTGGTGATGGCCGTTGCATCCGAAGTGTTGGCGCAGGAGACGATGGACACGCTTGCGCTGCGTCAGCCTTACGAAGCACGTCGAGAGAGCAGTAGCAACGCCGATCTGGCCAAAAATGGCGACTCGGTTCCCATCCTACCCGGAGGAACCTTGACCCTGCTGGATGCGGATGGCCCCGGCGTCATCACGCATTTCTGGAATACGATTGCGGCTTTCGACCCATTTGCCGGCCGGTCGGTCGTTTTGAGAATCTACTACGACGGCCAGGAAAAGCCGAGCGTGCAGGTGCCGCTGGGCGATTTCTTCGGCGTGGGCCATGGCGCTCACAAGAGTTTCACGTCCGCGCCCGTATCGGTGTCGGCGGGCGGTCTGGCGCGGAACTGCTACTGGCACATGCCTTTCCGCAAGCACATCAAGGTGACCGTGACGAATGAATCGCTGGTCTATCCGGTGGGTTCCTTCTACTACTACCTGGATTGGCAAAAGCGCGACAGCCTGCCGGAAGATGCCATGTACTTCCACGCCCAATATCGGCAGTCCATGCCGGCGGCCCCGGGACACTATAAGATTTTGGAAACAAGCGGGCAGGGTCATTACGTGGGAACGGTGTACTCAGTGCAGCAGGTGGAACTGGGCTGGTTTGGCGAGGGGGACGATTTTTTCTATATCGACGGCGCGCAGACGCCTCAGTTGCGCGGAACCGGCACCGAGGACTATTTCAACGATGCCTGGGGATTCCGCGAATTCGCCACGCCGTATCACGGGGTGACGTTGTACGAGGGGGTTTTTCCTGGCGATCGCGTCACGGCCTATCGCTGGCACATCGCCGATCCGATCCCGTTCCGCAAGTCGCTGCGGGTGATGATCGAACATCGGGGAAGTGTCTTCGATGAAACGGCGGA
>JAKEGR010000085.1 GCA_022615465.1 Planctomycetota bacterium
GTACTGGAGTCTGTGATCACGATAGCTCATTGCTTTTCTCCTCGTTAATACCATGTCCACGTTTGGAAAGCGAACCAGCTACTCATCACGTTCCCTCCCCGACAGATAGCCTCGACATAGCGAAGCTCCAGGCAAGGTTCCTGCACAGCGGGGACGTGGGCGACAGCAGGCGACCCGCTTACAAGACATCAATTCAAAGTTGTGTGGCGATCTCGACAGCCGCTCGAAACCCATTTGTGTTTCATTCGGCTGTCGAAGCATCGGTGACCAGGCTTGCGATAGTGGCATAAGACGATCTCGAAATCCCCATCTTCCGAGACGCGGCAAGTCACATGGCTGGGAGTTGGCTAAACGGAACCATCCAGAAACCGCCAAAACCTGCCCGGGTGCGTCATTGGTGTTGTCTCCCCATACCTTTAAGAACTTTTCTTGGACAAACCGGACGCACCAAGGGAAACTTTTGCTAATTCTTTTCCTCTCCCCTGCAGTCAAATTTGCTTGCTGCAAATAGCCGGTTGAACTAGGATGAGACCGTTCTGCTCTTCTTCTCTTCCGTGCGTGTGTCCGGTTCTGGTGACAACCGTTCTTATGGTTGATGGGGCGAAAGACATAATCGGTGCGCCAGTCGGCCCGCCGAGTGGCGCTGGCGACGGTTCCGCGCCGGTCGGCGGCGGCATGGACCTGTTGATCGAGCAGGCCCATGGCGGTTCGCCGGCCGCGCTCGGGCAGCTATTGGTAGGCTGTCAGAAGTACCTGTTACTAATAGCCAATCGGGCGCTCGACTCTGACCTGCGGCCCAAGGGGGGAGCGTCGGATCTGGTCCAAGACACGTTTCTCGCGGCGCACCACGATTTTTCCCATTTTCAAGGCAAGACCAAACAAGAACTGCTCGCTTGGCTCACAAAAATTCTCACAAACCGGCTGTCGAACAATGTCCGCCGCTATCATCACACGCAGAAGCACAACGTGGGGCGTGAAGTTGCGATGGGGACCGGCCTCGCCCTCGGACACCTGAACTTGCCCCAACCGATCGCCGAACCAGACCAGGCGCTCCTCACGCGTAACGACGCGGAGCAGCTGCAGGAGGCGCTGGGGCGTTTGCCCGAACATTTCCGCGAGGTGTTGGTGCTCAGAACATGGGAGCGACGTTCCTTTGTGGAAATTGCCACTCGACTACGGAGCACACCCGATTCGGTGCGAAAGCTGTGGGGGCGGGCAGTTCGACGACTGCAAGTTGAGTTTCACGAGCGGCCATGAACCCACGCGATATCGAACAGCAAGAAGACGTGTTGGTCCGCTTGATGGCGGACTACGACGAGGCGTTGGCCGACGACGCCCCAACGACCGGGGTCGACGAATCGGCGGCCGAGTTCGATCCGCAATTGGCTGCCGCATGGGCAGGGGCCAAGGAGTGCCTTGAGTTGCTCGATCGGGCCCGCCGCAGTGGCGGCCTGACGTCATCTCGGCTCGAACCGTCCGACGGCGCGCCACCGCCCGCGGTGGCACCCCCACAGCGGCTGGGCCGGTTTGTCCTCGAACGCGAGCTAGGCCGCGGCGGCCTGGGCATTGTCTACCTGGCCCACGACCCGCAGCTTGGCCGCCAAGTGGCACTCAAGATCCCGCGATTCGAAGCCATGCTGGATGATGACCTGCGGCGGCGATTCTTGCGCGAAGCGGAAGCTGCCGCGCGGCTGAACCATCCGAACCTGGTCGCTTTGCATGAAGTCGGCGAGGAAAGCTCAATCTGCTACCTGGCCTCGGAGTATTGCCCTGGCCCGACGCTGGCGGAGTGGCTCCACGAACGAGAAGACCGCGTACCACTGCGTCAGGCGGCCGAGATCATGTTGGCGCTGGCCGAGGCGGTCGAGCATGCCCACAGCCGCGGCGTGTTGCACCGCGATATCAAGCCGAGCAACGTGCTGCTGGTCGCCAGCGGTGACGACGCGGAGGGCGGCCATTGGTCCCCCAAGCTGACCGATTTCGGCTTGGCGAAACTGTTGGAACAAGAGGGCGGCGACAAGACCCGCATCGGCGCGCTCATTGGCACGTTGGCCTACATGGCGCCTGAGCAGGCCGAGGGACGGGTCGATGATCTCGACGCCCGCACCGATGTGTATGCCTTGGGGGCCGTCCTGTATGAGCTGCTGGCGGGCGTCGCCCCCTACGGCGGCCAGACCGACGTGGACACGCTGCGGCAACTCATCATGCACGAGCCAGTCGCGCCGCGCAAGCTGCGGCCCAACGTGCCTCGCGACCTCGAGGCGATCACGCTGAAGTGTCTCGCCAGGAATCCGGCCGCCCGCTACGCCACGGCGCACGGACTGGTGGCCGACCTGCGCCGATTCTTGGAAGGCCAGCCAACGGTAGCGAGGCCTTTGAGCCTTCTCGAACACGCCCTGAAATGGGCCCGCCGCCGACCGGCGGCTGCCGCGTTGCTCGTCGGGGCGTGCATCTTGCCGGCCTTCTTGATCGGCGGTGCCCTGTGGGTAAATCAGCGACTCGCCCAATCGCTTCGCGAGGCCCAGACCGCACACCAACAGGCTAAGACCCAGGCCAGATTCACCTTGGAGCACGTTTATGCCAGCGACATGGCCACCGCCCAGCAGGCCTGGATGGAAGGCAATCTGACCGGCACGGCGGCAATTCTCGCAAGATTCGAGCCGACTTCCGACCAGGCTGATGTGCGGAACGTCGAATGGCACTACTTGACGCAACTGCTCGATGGGGCCTCACGCGTTCTGCCCGGCCACAAGGGTTGGCTGGCAGCCTTGGCGTATTCGCCGGACGGGCGCTGGCTGGTCTCGGGGGGGAACGATGGAATAGTTCATCTCAGGGATAGCTCCAACCGAAAAACACGCCATCTTTGGAAGCTGCGCCATGGCGACCATGTCAACGCGCTCGCCTTCTCACCAGACAGCCAACGTCTGGCAGCGGCCACGGAAGAGGGACTCGTGCGACGGTGGGATGTGGTGAGCGGCAGCGAGTTGGCGGCGCTCCACGGGCACGCAGGTTGGGTGGCCGATGTTAGCTTCTCGCCGGACGGACGGCAGATTGCCTCGGCTGGGAGCGACCACACCGTTCGACTGTGGGATGCGGCCAGCGGCGAGGCCGCGGCGGTACTCCGGGGGCACCGAGATATCGTGCGCAAAGTGCGATTCATCCTCGATGGTTCGGTCGTCGTTGCAACCAGCGAGGATCAAACCGTGCGGTTGTGGCGGGCGGCTGATGGCGAGCCTATCGCGGAGGAGTCGTTTGACTTGACGGCAAAGCAATTCGGCGCTCGACCAACCGATATGGCGATCTCGCCCGATGGCCAGACGTTGGCGGTGTGTGTGACGAGCGAGTTTGTTCGGCTGTGGCGGATCGATGCGCCCGGTCGGCTCGAACGGTTCGCGGACATCCCCCACGATCAGGTCCGTTGCGTGGCCTTCTCGGCCGATGGCCGGCGATTGCTGTTCGGCACCAACGATTGCCAGCTCTCGGAGTGGGATCTGCAACAACGTGAATTGACTACCGTGCGACGCGGCCACAAGCGACCGATTCTTGTCCTAGCGGTCGCGCCGCGCGGCGATGAAGTGGCTTCCGGATCCCGCGATGGCGAATTACGGCTGTGGGGAGATGACTCTGGACAGGCCTCTCGGAGCATTGCGCGGTTCCCGTTTAACTGCCAGAGGTCCGAGTTGGATCCATCAAACGACCTGTGGGCAATAGGCACGAGCACGGGGCAGATCA
>JAKEGR010000427.1 GCA_022615465.1 Planctomycetota bacterium
CCACCTGGGAATCGCCCTAAACCGGCCTTCTACCAGCATTTCGGACACCGAGCCAGGGCACTCGTGGCCGACAGTCAACGACCGACCAATCTGCCCACTTAATCAGCCTCGCCTTGTTGAATGGTTGCAAGTTGTTTCCGTATAATCAGTTAAGCTCCCAGAGGGCGGGCACCGGCCAGCATGGTGGCGCAGCGTGTGCATTTCGGCACTAGCACCAAGCACCACCACCTGGAGAATCACCCATGGCACACCCGCATCGAGTCTCCCCCGCCCCCGTTGAGGAGCTGCCCGCCGACCTGCTGCGGCTGGCCAACGCAATCCGCACGCTGCCAGACGAGCATTGTCGCACGCTGGTTCCGGCGCTGGAGCGCGTTGTGGAAAGCACGAAACGGCGGCGACGCATTTTAAACCTCGTTCAAGATGCATTGAGCCAGCTCCGGCTGGATATGAAATACTTGATGTTCGATCTGGAAGCCACGCGTCGCGAACGCGACGAATATCACGCCAGGTTGCAAGAATTCGAAAGTTAACTTGCCCGGCGGCGGGTCATCCAAAGTTGCGTGCCATGGCCGACATCAAATCCGCGGAACAGTTGGCCCAGCGCGCCCAGGACGTAAACGTCCTCGATGATGCGCAGCTTCAAAGCGTGTGGGGCGAACTGGGCTCCACCAATGCATCGCTTCGCGCTTTTCAGCAGGTTCTTTTGCGGCGCGGGTTGCTGACCCAGTATCAGCTCGAACGTTTGATCCGCAGCGACACACGGACCGGCTTCTTCTACGGCGATTACAAGGTGCTCTATTGCGTCGGCGCTGGCACCTTTGCCCGCGTGTTTCGCACCGTCCACCGCGCGACCGGCAAGATGTACGCGGTTAAAGTGCTCCGCAGCAGCCTCAGCAACCCCAAGGCCATCAACGACAAGACCCACCGCAGCAATCGTCCCGTTATCGACCTGTTCCGCCGCGAAGGAGAAATCGGCAGCAAGCTCAAGCACCCGAACATCGTCGAAATCCACGAAGGGTTTTCGCAGGGCGTGATGCACTACATCGTGATGGATTTCGTCGAGGGACGGAACCTGCGCGAGTTTTATCGGGCCAAGCGGCGGTTCGATCCGGTGGAAGCCGCCCGCATCATGGAGGGCGTCATGGCCGGCCTCAATTACGCCCTCCAACAAGGCATCACGCACCGCGATCTGAAGATGTCCAACGTCCTGTTGTCGAGCGACGGCGAGCCGAAGCTCGTGGATTTCGGGTTGGCCGGCTTGCAGGGCGCCGAAGAGGAAGTCGCCGAAGGAATGAGCCGACGCACCGTGCTTTACGCCGGCTTGGAACGCGCCACGGGGGTCCGCATCGACGACCCGCGCAGCGACATCTTCTTCGCCGGCACGATTCTTTACCAGATGCTCACCGGCGCCCCAGCGCTGGCCGATACCCGCGATCGATCGCAGCAAGCCGGCCGGGCGCTCTATCGCGATATTAAACCCATCCTGGAATTGGCCCCCAAGGTGCCGCTCCCCTTGGCGATGATCGTCAACAAAGCCCTCGAGTTCGATCCCGACCGGCGATTTCAAACACCGGCCGACATGCTCGTCGAGCTGAAGCTGGCGGTGAAGCGCGTGACGGCGGCCAAAGAAGGGCGCCACGCCGAAGGGCAAGAACTCCACAGCCAGGAAGGCCTCGACGAACAGGGCCAGCCGCGCAAGCTCATGATCGTCGAGTCCGATGTCAAGCTGCAAGACATGCTCCGCGAGCTGTTCAAGCGCAACGGTTATCGCGTGCTCGTGTTGAGCGACCCCGATCGCGCCCTCGGCCGTTTCTTCGACGACCACCGCGCCGCCGATGCCGTGCTGTTCACCACCAGCAGCAACGGCCGCACCGCGCTCGAGATGTTCAATCGCTTCGGCCAGGAGTCCGTCACGCGCGACCTGCCCGCCGTGCTGCTCCTGGACCAGATTCATCACAACTGGGAAGAGCAGGCCCAAGTCGCCGAGCATCGCCCCGTGGTCAAAATGCCCATCAAGCTCCGCCAACTCCGCGAAGTGCTCCGCGAAGCGCTGCAAAAGAAAGTGTCGTAACGAGAACGGCCCCAATCCTGTTCGGCACGCCATTTGCGCATTGCGGAGTGAGTAATCTACGCAGTTTAGTTGGAGTTGCGCCCTCGGTCGATAGCGCGCATATTGCAGCGTATGGCCGGCAAGAAGCGCGACAAAGTGAGAGAGCGGGACATCACGGGACTGAAGTATTTTCAGCAGTTGTTGCCGCTGTTTGATCGGCTGCACGAGGTCGGCTGCCAGCGTGATAAGGCCGGCAATCGTGAGTTGTTCATGGATGAGTACTGCGTGCTCATCCTGTTGTTTCTGTTCAATCCGATCGTTACGTCGCTGCGGGCCTTGCAACAAGCCAGCGAGCTGAAAAAGGTGCAGCGGAAGCTGGCTTGCCCGCGGGCCTCGCTGGGTTCGCTCTCGGAGGCGACCCAGGTCTTCGATCCAGCGCCGTTGCGCGAGATTATCGCGGAGCTGCTGGGGCAGGTGCAGCCTGTTCGTCAGGTCGGTCGCGGACAATTGACGCAAGAGCTCATTGCCGTCGATGGATCGGTCGTTAAAACGCTGTCCACCATTGCCCAGGCAGCGTACTTGAAAAACATCCATGGCCAGTCGAAGTCGGCTTGGCGGTTGCACACCCACTTTTCGATCGATCGGCACGTGCCGACGCGGATCGATGTCACCAGCGGCAAGAACAGCGGCAAGGCAGACGAGAAAAACGTCCTGCGAGAGGCGCTCTCCGCCGACCACTGCTATGTGATAGACCGCTGGTTTGCCGAGTTCAAGCTGTTTAACGACATCCATGCCGCAGGCAGCAGCTACGTCTGTCGCTTGCGAGACAACAGCAACCTGGAGGCGGTCGAAGAAGAACGCTCCCTTTCGCCCGCGGCGCAACAGGCCGGAGTGCTGCGGGATATCGTCGTTACTCTCGGGATCGGCAGCAAGCCCGACGCGCGACCCAATCATCCGATTCGAGTGGTCCTGATCAAAACCACGCCTCACACCCAGCGGGGCAAGTATCGCGGTGGTTCGACGGGAGCGGGGAGCGACGGCCTGCTGCGAATCGCCACCAACCTCTTGGACGTACCGGCGGAAGTGATCGCCGACATCTACCGCCACCGCTGGCTGATTGAAGTCTTCCAGCCGGAATGCACGCCAAGCGCACTCTTGTATCAATGCGTCGCTTGAGATTAAGGTGTCCGCGACGGCATTGCTGCGGCTAGCCTGCTGG
>JAKEGR010000086.1 GCA_022615465.1 Planctomycetota bacterium
AGCGATACTGTCGACATTATGGTTGCTGGCAGCGATGACTCGCGACTCGTTGTCGAATTGACTTCCGACCACCTGGCTACCCCATTCAGGGCTGAGGTGCCAATCGTTGATGTCGCGCGCCAATCCTATCAAGCGTCGATCGACGATCGCGGCAATTCACTCCATGTGAATCGCGTCCACGGCGATTCACTCCGCATCGATAGCGACCGCGAGACGATGATTTTCTCGCCGGGCGAAACATTTTCATTCGTATTGCGGCCTGCGCTGAGTGAGTTGGCGCCAAGCACCACGTTCGACTTGACCACGACGCTCTCGAACGCTCGAGGCAATGACTCGCTATGGAGTGACAATAAGAAGCGGCTGCCCGTTCCCGTTGATGGCAGCCCGAGCGTCGAACTGTCGATTCCCCTGCCGCAACAAGAAGGCGTCTACGCAGTGCATATGAGCGTGATGGCCCCACCCGGCTTTCGCGATCGGTTTTTTCCGGTTGGCACGAAGCATGAACCGCTTGCTGAACGGTTGTTTCAAGTCGTTGTGTTGAAAGCCACGGCCAATGCGGCGTCGGCTGCCGCCGATTGGGAAACGGTCCTCGAAATCGATCCAGCCAATCCGCGATGGTGGCAGCGGCTGCCTGGTTGGACCAGGCTTCAACATCTGCCGGGCATAGCCCCCAAGCCGCTTGGCAGCCTGCGGGCCGGTGTGATTGATCATCCCCTCGGCCGTTTCGTCGAGTTGCCGAACACCCCTAGCGGGAGTGAGCCTCATTGGCAGGCCTACACCTTGCCTCTTGAACGTGTGGGTAGCACGCACTTGCTCGAGGTCGAGTACCCGAACGATCAAGAACAACACCTGGGTCTGAGCATTCTCGAACCCAATGCAGTTGGCGAGGTTCTCCCCATTGGCCGCAATTCCGGCGTTTACATCGAAGGCCTTGGTCGAACCGCTGAGTCAGAAAAGCACTTGCATCGCCTCGTGTTTTGGCCACGGACCAACTCGCCGCTGCTGCTGGCCACGAACCTGCATCCATCCTCTCCCGCCCGATTTGGGCGAATTCGTGTCCTGAGGCGGACGGGGGGCAGTCTGACCGCCGAGCAAGCCGCGGGCTGGCAGCATTCTCCGCGGCTTGTGGCGGCTTACTTCGCACGGCCGCTTGTTCCCGAAACATTAGGAGCAAGCGAAGGAATTGACCTAACCACTCGGAAGAGCATCGACGATTGGCAGACGCATTACGAGAGCGCGCAGCGGCTCGCCGACTACTTGCCTTACGCCGGTTATAACGCGGCCATCGTCAGCACCCTGGCCGATGGCAGCAGTATCTTCCCCAGCGACCAACTCTCACCGGTTCCATTGCACAATAGCAGTCGCCTGGCCGCGAACGGAGGAGTTCCGGAGGCCGACGCGCTCGAACTTACCTTGAGAGTATTTGATCGCAATGGCTTGGCGTTCCTGCCAGCTTTGCAACTGGCCTCGCCCATGCCGCAACTTGAAAAGCTGCGGCAATCGCTAGATCCCCATACGTCGGGACTCGAATGGGTTGGTGCTGATGGCCGTACTTGGCTGGAGACACACGGCACAACCGCCGGACTGGCACCCTACTACAATTTGCTCGACGAACGCGTGCAATTGGCCATTCTCGAAGTTGTGCGCGAACTCGTCGACCGCTATGGCCGCCATCAATCGCTGGCTGGCGTGGCCATCCAGCTCTCTGGTGATGGCTACGCCCAATTGCCCGGCTCGGACTGGGGACTGGACGACGCAACCGTTACCGCGTTCCAGCGTGAGACCGGCGTGCTGCTCGACGAGCGTGGTCCGAGTCGCTTCGCCGCTCGCCAGCAATCGTTAACCGGCACCCATGCCGAAGCGTGGCGATCCTGGCGTGCGGCACGGGTCACGCGTTTCTATCAACAACTTGCGGAAGTTGTGCAGGCGAGCAATTCCAAGCGGCAACTCGTGCTGACCACGGAGGAAATGTTCTCCAGACCGGAACTGAAATTGCGGGTGCAGCCCAACGTCTTGGCCAAGCCGCGGCTCCAAGAGCTTGCGTTCGACTTGGGGATCAACAGCGATGCTTTACAGCAGTTGCCAGGCATCGTCGTCGCTTATGCGCGATTTGTAGAACCCACAACGCCGCTCGTCGACCGTGCTATCCACATGGAACAAAATGACTTGCTCGCCGCGGCCGAACGGAGCGGAGCCGCGGAAACCGGGCGGGCCGCCATGTTTTTTCACTCTGCGGAACACGCATCGCTCAATTCATTTGCCGCCGAGAGCGGGTACCGCGACTATAAGCGGCTGGTCGGGTATTCTTCGGCAGACGCCGCTGCCAGCCGACAGGACTACGCGCGCACATTAGCTGAAATCGATCCCCAATTGGTTGTCGATGGGGGGGAATGCCTGCCGATGGGCCAGGAAGAATCCACGCGGGGCGTTCGCCGGCTACTGCAGCAATTGCCGGGTCACAAACATGCCGCGGTTCACCGCCGCCAACCAGTGACGATCCGCACATATGACGATGACGCAGACACGATCTGCGTGTTGATCAATGAGTGTGCTTGGAGTGTCGAAGGAGAGATCGCCCTCGATGTCTCGCACGCCACGGCTCTGCAGCCAATCGTCGGCACCGACGGAGCTCTGGCCACTGCCGGAGGGGCGACACAGCAATTCACGCCCGGCCGTCAAACGTGGGCTGTGCATCTCGAACCG
>JAKEGR010000087.1 GCA_022615465.1 Planctomycetota bacterium
GGGCTTCAGCCAGAAGGATGGTCTTCGAACTGCCGTCGTAGATGTCCGCGAAGCGGATCTGGCTGTTGAGAAACAGCAGGCCATTGTTGTCTTTGTCGATGGGCGCCTCGGAATCATGGTGGCAGCCGGCATAACTGCTGCGGGCAACGGAATTTGCTTCGTTCACAAAATCCATCCGATCCGATGGACACTGGAGCACTTGGATCTGGGCTGCTCGCACCTGCGCATTTGCGGCCGCGTAGGCACCGGCAGATTGGTCGAACCGCTGAAAGAGCGCGTTTTCCTCGATGTAGGGAAGGATGTGCGCGATCCAACTGACGTGTATCCCTTCCGGCTCGCTGCGGATCGGGCCGTCGGGGTTCGTCACGCCAGGAGGCAGATGTTCGAAGTGGAACTCGTAGCTATGGACCGCCAGCCCGAGTTGCGTGACATTGTTTAGACAACTCGTTCGTCGAGCCGCCTCGCGCGCCGCTTGGACGGCCGGCAGCAACAAAGCGACCAGGATGCCGATGATGGCAATCACGACAAGTAGTTCTACGAGTGTAAATGCGTGCTTGTCGCGGCAACGACCGACAACAACGCGCGAAAAAGAAAGTTTTGATCGCATGATGATCACTCCTGAATTTGAGGCGATTGGGGTTGAACAATAAACGTGTGCGAACGCCGAACTGAGAGTTCACTTCCAAGGGGATACTCGGCCACGACGCGGACCTGCCACGGTTTGCCGTCCGAATCGCGCGACGCCTCCATCGTGACTTGCCCGTCGCCGCGGCCGACGATCTGCTCTGCCGGAATCATCCAGGTCTCACCCCGGTAGTCGGTTTCGCGGAACAGGCGATACGCGGCGCGATCCGCGCCCGCTTCGAGCAGCAGTTCCGTCTGACGCAGATCGCGCTGCGTGCGTAATTGTCTTCTTACACGCAACGTGCCTTGCAACATGTTGCCGAGCAGCGTCATCACGACGAGCATGCAAACAAGGGCGGCAACGAGCACCGTGCCGCGCCGCTGATGCGGATTGCGGAATCGCAAACGCCACCAACAATCGTGACGGTGAGCTGTCATTCCGGAACCTCCTCGCCTCCCGCCAACTGCGAAAAACGCCAGTCGCGACCGGGGACCGCTTCCGCTTGAAAGCTCACCGGCATCGCGTGCGGGTTCCAGGGCGGTGAACGGTCGGGGTCTGGCTCATTTTGCGTAGTCTTCGGAGCAAAATGTGCCTGCCCCCCTTCCCGGGCGCTTGTGGAACTGGCTGTGGTAATGGATAGGGTGAGGCGGCGCGGTGATTCCTCCTCGCGAATCGCCAGTTCGATTGCAGGTGGAAACAGGAATTCTTCATGCGATACGCCCGCGGCGTTCCGTGACAAGACTCGCTGCACACTCCCTTCCTGGCGGCGATATTCCACGGATTGGTCGTCGGGAAGTTGAAGTCGCAGGAAGACGCCTTCGCCAAGCTCGGCATCGCCCGCAACAAGACCGATCGCTTGATGCACGTCGCGGCGGAACTGGTCGGAAAGCCGCCAGGCACTCCGTTCCACATCGAAGAAGGAGCGTGTCTTGGATTGCGCGTGCATTGCTCGATGAACGAGCACCCCGCTCATCGACAGGATGACGCTACATGCCGACATGACCACCAGAAGCTCAACAAGGGATACAGCACGACGAATTCTCATGGTTCTTCGTTCCTTGGCGTCTGGCCGCTGGGCTGCTGGGAGGCGGCAGGAATCCAGGCCGCCAAGGCCACCGGCGCCGCGCGTTGCCGCGGCTCATCCCACGTAAGTTCAAGCGTAAGCCGCGCGCCGATGTCGGCAGGCTCCAACCGGCTGCTGAGTTCCACGCCAGGCAGCCTGCTCGCCGTGAAAGGCGAAGCAGCGAGCCGCTGAAGCGCCTCCGCCAGTTTGTCTTCCGGCAGCGCGGTGAGGCGTTCCAGTTGGTTCGATAGTTCATCGAGCGCCAGTCGGTAGTGGCGCTGGGCGGTAAGCAGCCGACCATGCCGAACCACCAATGGCAGGGATAGGGTCAGCGTGGTGGTCAATAACGAGAGTGCGACAAGCACCTCGATGGCACTCGTTCCCAGGCCGGTACGGCGTTTCCTCGCCAACCATGCGTCTCGCAGCAGCTTTGTCTTACTCGTCATGGCAGTTCACAGCAGTCCGGTAATAAATCGCGTAAGCGGTAGGAATACGCTGAGGGCCTGGAACAGAACGAAGATTCCGAGGAGACCAACAATCAGTGGCAAGACAAGCTCCGCCATTCGATTCAGGCGTCGCATCGTCCGACGCCGCTTGCTAAAGGCCAATTGCTTTAATACCCAAGGTCGATTGCCGACGCGCTCCGAGGTCGCCAGCGCGTTGACTTCGGCGGGAGAAAGCAGATCGACGGCGGCCAGGCTGTGCCATGCATCGGCCCCTTGTTCGATTTCGTTCCGGACGAAAAGGAGCTTATACCTGGCGATCGGGTCAAAGTGATAACGAGCCAAGGTCGAAAGCACGCCCGGAAGGGGCCGGCCCGTCTGCGCCGCGATGCCGAGCTTCTGCAATACCTCGGCGGATCGCAATTCCCGCGCGGAGCGGGACAGCCGACCCAGGATCGAATAGCGGATGAACCGCCCCAGACGCGCGGAGAACATCGACCACAGAAGCACCCCTCCGGCCAGCGCGCCCAGCCACCAGTAGTTCACGAAGAAGCGAGCGAATCCGATGGACCACAGCAGCGCCAGGGGCGGTTCCATGTCGAAATCACTCAATATCTTTTCGAATTCAGGAACTATCTTGATTTGCAGGAATGCTATAACGAGGAACGCGAGCAGAAGGAAGGTGCAGACATAGACGATCGCCCTGCGGATCGGAGAGGGGCTATCCGTCAGCGCTGATTTCGACTCGTCGAGCGTCGCGCGAAGTGTTGCCGAAAGCGTTCCTGATTGAGCGCCAAACCGTATCGCCAGGATGTCTTCATCGCGCAACAGGCCGGGGACCGCCTCGATGGCATCCGGCAGGGGAGTGCCTGTTTTCAACTGGTCGGCCAGCCGTAGCAGGCGGTGTTTCTGAGCACGACGTTCATCGGCGGCCCAGCTTTCCAGGAGCGGACTCAACGGCAGGTTTTCCTCCGCCGCCACCGCGATCAGCCGCAACAGCGCCCGGCGCTGCGCCAAATTGGCATACCGCGACCACAGCGAGGGAAACGGTATGCTCGGTTGTGCGAGTCGTCGGAATGTTGGGAACCATGTATCCATCGAATGCGTAATTCACGGAACGCCAGGGACGGCGTTCCCACCATTTTGGTTGCGGCCGCAGGCCGCGTTAGGGTGAGGGCCTCTGCGTGAGTCTCCCTCACCCCAGCCCTCTCCCAGTGGGAGAGGGAGCAACCATTCCAACCCTCTCCCAGTGGGAGAGGGAGCAACCATTCCGGTCCTCTCCCAGTGGAAGGGAGCAACCATCGTTCTGCGTTCCTACATACTCAGGCCCTCAATAAGTTTGACTAACGGCACAAACAGCCCGATGACGGTCCCTCCCACAAGGATGCCAACGACGCAAATGGTGACGGGTTCGATGATTCCGTGTGTCCACGAAAAACGGCGGCGGGTTCGTTCCGCATGGCATTGGCTGACCTCTCTCAGCAGGTGAATTCGTGACGCGGTTGCCATGTCCGAACGCAAAGCGTGAAGGACTGTCGCGGTCAGCGGCCGCGATGGAACGTGCTGTCCGCGGCCGCCCACTGACTCCATCTCGCTCGCCAGATTCCAGGCAGCCCGCCGCAGCCGGGAATTCCGCGTGGAGAAACCGGCGATCCTCAGGGCCTTTGGAGTCTCAAGCCCCGCTTCCAGCAGATCTGCCGAGAATCGGGCAAACCGGGAAGCGGCCGCCCGGCGTCCGAAGGGCGTGGCGAACCGGTCTCCCAGCCAGCCGCTCACCCTGCGAGGCAGCCAGCGCCTGACGTTCACCAGCATGAATCCGGCGACCACGACCAGGAGTGCAACAATAACAATCCGGCCGCTGGTGATCCAATCCGACAGTGTGAGCAGCAGCAGCGTGAGAGGAGGCAACTCGAGACTGAATTCTTCAAATATATCGCGGAAGGTGGGGACGACGAGAAAACTGAGCACAGTCATTACCGCGGCGGCGATCCCGGCGACAAACAGGGGGTAGGCGAATGTGAGCCACCGTTGCCGGCGAAGTTCTTCGGTGCGCTGCGATTCCTCCAGAAACTCGTGCAACACGCGACCCGCATCCTGGGACGACGCGGCAGCACTGAGCAGCGGTATCCAATAATCGGGGAGCGTTCCCAGGGCGGTCTCTGCTTCCGCCAAGTTGCCCCGCTCGAGTACCTGGTACACCGCCGTCAATTGGCGGCGAGATCGCCCGGCTGGCAACTCTTCCGCATAAGCACGCAGTGCCGGAACGATCGCCTTGCCTTGCTCCAACACCCTGGCCAAATGGGACCGCAGCACCGCTTGTTCGGCACTTGCATCCCACGGCCTGGCATCCTGAGAAAGCGTCTGGTGTGCTGTTTCCTGTGCAGCCGATGCCCCGGCAGAACTGGATCTCGATTCCGTTGCGGCATAGCCGATCGACTGGACCGTCCATCCGCCGGTTTCTAATTGCGAGATGGCCTGCTGAACCGTGTCGGCCCGCAGTTCGCCTTCGACCAATTGCCCCTCGGCATTCAGAGCCTGATACCGAAAGTGTGCCATATGTTGAAATTGGGGATGGGAGCCTATGCGATCATGTCAAGGAATTTCAAGATGCCAGGGAACGGAGCATTTGGACTACCGGGATGAACAACATCAGGCCGTAGAGCAAGGTGACGCCACCGCCGATAAGGACGCATGCGACGATCGGCGCCACGATCCGCAGTCGCTCGGCGCGACGTTCCGCGGAATGCCGGTAAACCCTCGCGGCCATGCGTAGGGCCGGAACTCGTCCGATGGTTGCCTCGGAATGCCATAGCGACCACCGGAGAAACGGCGGAAACCGCCTGGCCGCGGCACTGTCGTCCGGCGGCATTTGCCCTTGTTCCAGACCGGCGACCAGCGCGCAAGCCCCTTGATTCAATCCGGCATCGCCACTCACCCCCGCTGCCAGATCCAGACTCTCCTCCAGCGATACGCCGCGCTCCAACAGGGTGGCCAGCGACTCGGAAAAACTTGCATACCGCTGCTGGGATATCGCTCGCGATATGCCGGGCACCCACGCCAAAACCCTGGCGACGCGACCGTTCGACATTGCCCCCCGCGATCTGGTTCGAAACCACCACGCAGCTAGCAGCAGCAAGGCCAGCGGCGGAAGGACAATCCAGTAGGGCATGGTGTTCCGCACGAATTGAAGAGCGCGCAGGCCCGATCCGGGGGGAATCCGCAAGTCTCTGTAGAATTCCTCCAAGGTGGGCACGAAGTACAGACAAAAACCAATCAAACCGACGTAGGCGACAGCGCACACCAGGATTGGGTAAAATAAGGCCGACCGCACGGCATACCGAGAGCTGTCGACCGTTTCCGCCAGGAGATTGGACTCGTCCCATGCGGTCCCGACATTGCCGCTGTGGATCCCAAGCTGCACCAGACAGCGGTACGCATCAGGCACGTCGTGTTCGTCGTCTTCCAGCGATTCGGAGAGCGATTCACCGCGACTGACACGGCGTGCCACCGTCGCGTTGATCTTCTCCAAACTTGCCGCCGCATCCATTCCCAAACCAGCATCGACCGGGACGCCGGCCTCGACCAGTGCCATAAACTGGTCGTTCAACGCCATCAAATCGTCCAGCGTGGCGGTTTTCATGGAAGCGAGGCACGAGCAGCGGGGAACTCAGCGTGGCGAGGGCGCGAAGCAACCGCAGGCCGCGTTGGCATGAGCCGGATCGGTATTCCTGCAAGTTAGATGCGCGGGGGAAGAGAATTTGTTTGCCAGTTCCACGGAAAAGACAAATGGAACGCCACCTTCCCCCGCAATGCGATACCGCTCGCGGTGAGGGATGAGGCATCCCTCCGAAGGGGGGCTACCAGGTCAAGCGGAGCACCTCCGCCTGCCGACTCCGCAATTCCGTGAAAGCGTCCACCAATCCTGAGCCGTAGTCGCCGTCCCAAGTTGCTTTCATTTGTGCTCGTGCAAACAACCAGTCCGAGCCGGTCCACGCCACCAACCCTTGCTGACCTGCTGCCTTGTCCATCCGATCGGAACTGGTTGTTGTGAACACCGCCAACAGCGCCACAAGGACCGCCGCTTGCCGAAGATAGAAACGGGCCCGTTGCTCGCGGCATTGCATGCGCGCCGTTTCCAAAACCCGTGGCCGAAGATCGTCGGAGGCCTGCACGTAGTCGCCCGCCGCCCAGACCAGGGCCTCCACTTCGTCGATCGGTTCGTACCCGTTTTGCAGATCAGTCACGATGCACCTCCCGCGTTTGCTTCGACAGGCGTTTGGCGAGTTTTGTCCTGGCGTATTGATACCGACTGGCGACCGTGTTCGGAGAGATGTCGAGGATCCGCCCGATCTGGGAAAACGTCATCCCCTCCCAAATTTTCAGAACTACCACCTCGGCTTGTTCGGGAGGCAACGCACGCAGTGCCGACCAGACCTCCCGATAGGTTTCTTCGCGCTCCAGTTCATCCACGCGGCACCAGGTGACCAGATCGGCAAGGTTGTTGACAGGTGTCGAGCGGTGCTGCCTGCGAATGATGAGCAATGCCTCGTTGCGAACCATCCGAAGCAGATATGCCCAGGGGCAATCGGCCGAACCCAACATCCGCGGTCGGCTCGCCACCCGGACCAAGGCAGCCTGGACGGCATCCTCGGCATCCTGCTGATGGCGGGTCAATGCGACAGCGAACCGCACCAGCCGATGGGATGTCAGATCAAACAGCAACCCCAGCGCACCGACTCCATCCTCCAAGAGCCGATCGGTACATTGTTGGACACACTGGGCAAAGTCGGTTTTGGCAGCCATGCTTCCTATAAGATGCGCCAACCCTGCTCATTTGTCTATTCTCGATTCTCGCGCGGCACGATGTCCGCTCACGCGCTGCGGATTTCGCCCCTTGACTGAAGGACGGAGTGCTGGCCGAAATCGCCATAACTGCTGTCCAGAGAGCAGATTGCGTTAGATTCACGCAGGAACCCCTCTCCCGACCAACCTTCGGTCGGTGCCCGGCAAGGAGATGGCCCAGAACTTCATTCAGGTCACCGATAGTCCCAGGGCATCTCTGCGCAACTGCCGCAAGTGCGGCTCGTCGAGGACCTCAAACGGGCTGGCCACTTCGCGCCACGCTTCGCCCCGCTCGTCGATCCGCGACTCGTCGATGGGGCCGAGTCGATTCACGGCCAGCGCCAGGTAAGGCACCCGCTCCGGCACCAGACCCATGATTCGGGCAATGGTCGCATCGACGGCCGGCAGATTCGCGCCCATCACGAGCAGTCCCATCCGCTTGAGACTTCCCAAAATCGGCCCGTCGCCCTCCATGCAATCGATGCCATCGACAATCGTCAGCAGCGATGGCAACGAGGCGTTGATGTCGACAACCGTCTGCGGGATGCCGGCGTGATGCAGCACATTCTTCGGCCAGCCATATTGAATGCCAGGCAGCACGCCGTACAGATTCTTCATGCTGGCCGTGACGCCCATCCAGTGGTGGGTCTTCATCTTCGGCATCGAAACGATATAGTCGGCTTCCGCCACACTCCGCGGAAACCAGAAACCGCGTAGCATGCTCTGTCGGCCGCGATTCCGGCACCATGCGACTTCTTCGTAGTTCAAATCCGCGAAAACCACGTTCGCTTCGGCCAAGGCCGCGGCCACGCCCGATTCGGCGAGCGCCATTTCCGTGTCGCGCACGTGTCCTGGCGCCTCGCCGACGGTGACTATTGCGCCCCAGCCGCGGAATACTTCGGCCGCGGCGACAATTACCGCCGGGTGGGTCGTCATGTGTGGCCGGTGGCGTGTGGGTTCAACCATATTCGGCTTCAATAACACGCGTTTGTCGCGGAAACCTTGAGGTTCCGCGCCGACCGCCAGCAGCCCTTCGCGGATCGTGGCTGCAAGAGATCCGTCGTAACGCTGGTTAGCCGCGATGAACACGCTTGCCCTGGGCCGCAGCACGCCGCGCAGCCACGGCGCCGCCAGCAGGCCGCCGAGCGCGACGCCGCCCGTGGCCAGCAGCGTCCGCCGATTCAGGCGAGGCGTGTCCTCGAGATTTTGATGGGGCTGATTCATGGTTGATTCCACGCCTTCTCCGAGAGACCAGCGAGCGCACGGTCCTGATCGGGTGAGAGCGGGTATTCGTCCGCTGTCGCGAGAGCCAGAAGGGCCAGCGTGTAGAGGCTCACTTCCTGGCTGACAACCCGTTCATAGACCGCGCTCAGCCATGAGTCGGCCTCGGCGGGTCGACGGTTGTGGGCAGCCAGGCCCAGCAGGCCATAGCAAAGCGACGCGGTCGTCGGCTCAGATGCCAGTTTGCGTTCCAAATAATCGAGCGAGAACGCGATCCGCGAATCGCCGTTGTCTTCGCCGGCGAGTCCCATCATTGCCAGACCGGTCGGCTGGACGTGAGCCAACAGCGTCTGGCCGAGCACGATGGTATTGCCATAGTTGCAGCCACCTGCCGGGAGCAGGCGATCGACCAGAAGTCTCACGGCCTCGCGCGTCCGCTCATGTTGAGAGAGGCCCACTGCTTTCAACGCGAGCACGAACATCGCGGTCGGCTCGATCCAGGAATGGGTGTCGGCGGCCCACGACCAGCCGACAAGCGTTGTGTCATGACCGACGTGCGGCTGGCGTTTATTTGGCCGGCCGCGATCGGCCAAAGCCCAGGCGATCGCGTGTTGGATATTTGATTGATAATCGTCGGCGTTGTTGCCCTCGCCGAACGCCTTCCACATCAGGATCGCCAGACTCGTCGGCCAACATGGCGTTGGCTGGGCCGCGGAAACCCCGACGGATCCATCGTCTGATTGGATCGCCGCGAGCCAATTCCCCGCGCGTTGCGCGTGATCCAATTCGCCAACCGCGCACAGCGCGATTCCGGCCAGGGCTGTTGGCTCGGAGGCCTCGGGACCGGCGGCCCGGTAACCGCCGGGCACCGATTTCCTCAGACGTTCCACCAGATCGCGCTTCCAGTCCATGGGATGCCGTCTCTCGTACCGCTTGTGCCTTGCGCGGGCATCCGAGTCTCGGATCCGAGTCTCGGAGAGACTCGGCTACTGACAGGCGATTGTGCCGCGAGTAAGGATTTGCCCGAGTGCATGCGGCGGTGGGGAAGCTCCCCGCGATCCGCCGGTTGCGTCTCTCTGCAAGTTTAGGTTGACAAGGCGTCGAATGCGCAGGCATATGCCGTGTGGGTCGCCGTAACGATTTTGCGGACGGCAGCAGGCGAGCGTCTCCCTCCGAGGGCCATGGTTCATCACCGCGCCGGTACAACCGGATATTTTTCCATTAGTCTCATGCCGCGGTTTGACTTCCTCCAGAACTGACATAGTGTTTTGGTGGAGGCATGACGCAGATGAAGCGTTGGCCCCCTGGTTCGCCGCTCACGGGAGTACGAACCGCGTAAGCTTCTCTTCTCCTAGACCGATTCAGGTCACTCACTGAGCGCGTTGGGCGAGGAGTGGTTTTCGCAACAGGGCCTGCCGCGTCATCATCCTCGATAAAGGCAAACCAGCCGTAAGGCTGGGACGCAAAGCTTAGGACCTGTCGGCGACCATGCGACCGCATGTTAGCGCGACAGGCGGCCGAGCTGCCGAAAGGATGTTGGCTGTCGTCTGGAAGTCGACAAAGATTGGATTCTCCGAGCCAACCGAGGTTGATTTCGCAAGTTGTGTAGTAACTGGCGAGGCCTTTTGACGGCGATTGCAGGCTTACCGAGACTCCTTGGGGAGGATTGGGTGCCGTCGGAGGTCGGAAATCGGGAGCAATTATATTGTGTAACGGCTCCCGTTAACAAAGTAGGGTAGGCCCGCAATGGCCAACCCGAGAACCGGAGGATGCTATGAAGAGTCTTGCTACGAAGGTACAACGTTTCCTCGTCTCGGAAGACGGTCCAACCGCAGTCGAATACGCCGTGATGCTGGCGTTGATTGTGATCGTCTGCTTGACCGCCATTCGTTCGATTGGAACGAATGCGAACACGACGTTCACTAGTGTCGCGACTGAGCTCGCGTCGTAATTCAATCGACCAAACGACTGGTGGTGGCCTGGCCCTACTGGCTACTATTGAAACCCACACCCCTCGACAGCCGACGCGCTGCCGGGGGGTTTTTTGTTGGAGGGGGGGAGTGCGGAGTGCGGAAGGGGGAAGGGCCAAATTTCTTTTCCCCTTCCACACTCCGCCTTCCGCCTTATTTCTGAGCTACGCTTTCCCTGGGGAAGCAGTCTGCACTTCGCGGAGCACGCCATGATTCCATTGATACCCGACGAGTTGATGGCCGCCACGGTTCAGTGGGTGTGCTACTGTTGCACAGCCATCGGTGTTGCGTTGACGATTTTCCTCGCGCCGCGCACCTAAGCAGAACGATTTGTGCTCCCTCGCCCATTGGGAGAGGGGATGGCCTGGTGAGTAAAAACGGGGCCTGACACTTTTTTCGGAATGCCAATCATGTTCAATCTTGCCGACATCAACCGGGGACTTACTGAAAACTGGCCTATTTGGGTCGTTACCCTGACGCTCGTCGTCGCGGCCGTAATCGACGGCTGGAAATTGAAAGTTCCCAACTGGATCACGTTCCCGATGATCGTCGCCGGCTGGATCTACAGCGCCACGCTGTCTCCCTTTGCCGGCTGGGAAGGCCTGATGTTCAGCCTGGCGGGCACGGCGGTCGGCCTGGCATTGCTGATGCCGGCCTATGCCATCGGCGGAATGGGTGCCGGCGATGTCAAGCTGCTTGCCGGCGTCGGCGCTTGGGTGTGGAGCACGAACACGCTCTACGCATTTGCCGCCACGGCAGTCATCGGCGGGATCATTGCCGTCGGCATGGTTTTCTTTCGCCGCAAATGGAACAAGCATCAAAGCCAGTTTTGGTTGATTTGCAATGAGATTCTCACGGTCAAAGATCCGGAGAAACTGTCCGCGATTGCCGCCCAGCGGAAACCAACCATGATGCTCCTGCCGTACGGCATCCCGATAGCCATCGGCACCATCGCCTACTTTGCTTGCTCCGGCATGCTGCTGTAGCCGAGACTCTCCGATGTAGCCGAGTCTCTCCGAGACTTGGAAGCGAGTTTCGGAGAAACTCGCCTACGTGACATGCCAGCACCTAGCGCGAATGCCCGCATTGGTTCCACAAGCCACGCCGTTTCGCGCGCCGCACCACTTTTAATGCGATGCGCGGCGAATTGCCTGAACCGGATATGTTGATCGTGCCGAAGAAACCGACAAGGTTCCGTTGGCAACTGTGCTAGCGGCGCGCGGTCGGATGCCCATCCCGCATGGCATCCCGCTCGTCGCAACTTGCCACGGAATCAAAGGGGGGTATCATGCGACCGAAATCGCTAATGCTGTTGGCGCTCGCGTTGGGCTGTGGCCTGGTGGCTTCGATTGGCATCAGCCAGGTGATGGACCGCAACGCCAAACCACAAGCCAAGCTCGAAACGACGCCAATCTACGTCGCCTTGCACAATATCAACTTGGGCGACCCGATCGATGCCAGCATGCTTTCTCTGCAAGAGTGGCCCAAAGACAAAGTTCCGCGCGGCGTCGTCTCAAACCTGGAAGAACTCGAGGGTCGCCGTCCGCGCACGGCAATCATCGAGGGCGAGCCGATCCTCGAAGGCAAGCTCCTGGAACCCGGGCAGGTGGCCGATCCAATTCGGTCGATCCCCAAGGGCATGCGGCTGAAGACCATCGCCGTCGATGCGGAGAAAAGCGCGGCCGGCCTGCTGGGTCCCGGCGACCGGGTCGATGTGCAGCTCTTTGTTCAAAAGGACCAGCGCACTGGAATCGAAAGCGCCAAGTCGAAAGTCATCCTGCAAAACATTCGCGTGTTTGCCGTCGATCAAGCGGTTCAGCGGTCGCCGGACGGCGGCGAGGAGCGGACGATTGCCAAGACCGTGTCGCTGATGCTCACGCCCGAGCAGGCGAGCAAACTTGCACTGGCGGAGCAGATTGGCGAAATCAGCCTGATCCCGCGCAACCCGGATGATGAGCAAACCTCCGATTGGAGCGAATACACGATTGACGATCTGCTAACCAGCGGAGAAAAAGGCAGCCGCGAGAACGAACAGCGGCGCGACATTGCACAGGAACCGGCGTCCGGTCTCAGTGGCCTGGTGGCGGCCGTGCGCGACACCCTGCCTGCCGCGAAGCCGCCATTCCGCATGGAAATCGTCGAAGCCTTCGATGTCCGCGAAATGATGTTCGACGCGGAAACGGGCAAACCGATCCGCGATGAATCCACGCCGGCCAACACCGGCCCAGCCGTGACGCCAGCGATGCCCGTTAGCATCCCCGCGAGTGACGCGATCAAGGACGCTCTCGACGATGCGCGGCAGAACGCCGTGCGGCAGAACGCCCCCCAAGGGGCGACAGAGAATTTTCCCATCGACTTGGGGGCAACCACTAACTGAAACGGCTGTTGCACCTGGCAACATGGAAGTTGCGGGGGTGACGGCGACAACCAATAGCGACTGAGGACGTAATCACAGCCCAGCCGGCGCCCTGTGGCGCCCGATCACGAAGGAAGTACAAGGATGTACGCAAACCTCATGGGGGCCACTGGCTCGGCCAGTGCTGCTCGACAAGTCCAATCACGCTGGCACGGCCAGTGGCACACACGGGTTCTCCTGACGGCGTTCGCGCTGGCGCTGGTGGGCGGCGCCGCCGAGGCCTTGGCCCAGGATTATCAACAACCCGATTCGGTCGTCTACAAGATCAGCGGTCTCAGCGAAAAGCTGGAGTTGACGACCAACACCAGCCGGATCCTCACGCTGGACAAGAACGTCCCGCGTGTGCAGGTCAATAATCCGGAACTGCTGGCGGTGACGCCCCTGTCGGCCACGCAAGTCCAGATCTCCGCCAAGAAGGCCGGCGTCACCCAGGTCAATCTGTGGGACGAAGATGGCAACATCCACACGGTCGACGTCATGATTTACGGCGATGCCCGCGAGTTGGAAGTCGCCCTGCAGACGCAATTCCCGCATTCCTCGATCAAGGTGTACCGCTATAGCGAAAGCCTGGTCCTCAAGGGTTTTGTGGATCGGCCAGACTATGTCAGCCACATCATGCGGCTGGCCGAAGACTATGCGCCGAAGGTGATCAACAACATCAACGTCGGCGGCGTGCAGCAGATTCTTCTCAAAGTGAAAGTGATGGAGATTTCCCGGACGAAGCTCCGTACGCTTGGCTTTGATTGGGCCTATATCTCGGGCGAC
>JAKEGR010000428.1 GCA_022615465.1 Planctomycetota bacterium
ACGTGGGTAATGCCGCACGAAACAGGCTGATCTTGGAGGATCGTGCGGGCAACATCCGGCGGTGCGGTCAGGAGCAGTTCAAAATCTTCTCCATCTCCTAGCGCATGTTGGCGCGCGATCACGGCGAGATCCTCGGTTCGGTCTGGAGCTTCTCTTTGAGCAAGCTCCCAGGCACCGGGCGCAATCGGCAACCGATCAACATACGTGACGGCGCCGCAATTACTTGCCACGGCAAGGCGAGCCAGGTCAATTGCCAAACCATCGCTCAGATCCATCCCGGCGTGCAAATTGTATTTCTGGTGAAGCAACAGCGATTCGCGGACGCGCGGCGTGAAGTCGTAATGATGGCCAAGGATGCTGCCCCCCAGCACACTCGTGACAAGCAGCCAATCGCCTGGCCGGCCGCCGCTGCGCGTGAGCGGCCCGCGATTGGTCACCTGGCCAATCGCAGTGATGTTAATCACCAGCGGACCGTCATGGGTATTGGTGTCGCCGCCTGCAATGGCCACGTCGAATTCCTTGGCCAGAAGCAGCAATCCCTCGTAAATCGCAATGGCTAGCTCCAAGCTGGATTGTCCGTTGGCTGGCCGGCGAGGAATGGCAATGGACGCCAGGGCGGCAAGCGGCCGCGCTGCCATCGCCGCCAAGTCGCTCAGGTTGACCGCGATCGCCTTGCGGCCGATTTGCCGTGGATCGTTCACTGCGAGTTCAAAATCGACGCCTTCGCTCAGCAGATCCGTCGTGACGACCAGATCGGCCCGGCCGGCGAGGGACAACACGGCCGCATCGTCGCTGAGGCCGAGCGATAGAAGCGGGTTCTCGGGTACTTGCCCACGCAACCATTGAAGGAATTCGAGTTCCATCCTTCCACTGTAGCGAGCGGAATCAGTGGAAGGGAAGCGTCCTGTTGAAGAAGAGGTCGGCTCCTTCTCCGCAATCCGTGAGATAACTGCCCGTTGAAAAAGGGGACAGGCACGACGCGCGACCACGCAAAACTGAGGCGATTCTTCAATCGCTCCGCGAGCCATTTCTTTTTTTCAACAGTCGGATAAACGCCTATCGTCGCGTTTTGGGCCGGTTCGAGGCGTCGGCTGTCGAGGCCACGTTGAGATGGCCGTAAAGAACCCGTTGGCCGCGGAGAACATAGAACTTGATCTTGCCCAGATTGGTGAGGTCGGGACGGCTCACAATGTACTGCATGTCATGGGCAGAAGCGGTTTCCCAGCGGTGCATGCCGACGAGTATATCGCCAGCCAGGATACCTTGGTTATCGGCAGGACTGCCGCGCCGCACATCGTCGACATGCATGCCGCCGCGGTAGCGCGTATCTCGCTGCAGGAACTCGCTGCGTGGCTCCTCCGATAGTTTTAGTCCGAAGATTTCCCAGGCCCGCTGGTCGTCGGCGTTTGCCACCACCGCCTCAGCGGAGTCTACGCGGCGATTGTAGTCTGCCAGAGCCAATTCAAGTGTCAGGGTTTCCTCGCCGCGGCGAACTTGCAGGGGAAGGGGATCCCCTGCGGCGCGATCCAGAAAAGCGCGTTCGAGGTCGAGCGGCCGTCTGACCGCGAGCGAACCAACCTGTAAGATATCATCGCCAGGTTGCAAGCCAACGTCCGCGGCGGGACTGGCGGATTCGACCTTGGCTATATGCAATGGTCCACTTGGATCGCTCGAGGCTTCGGTGATCAGCCCATGCCAACGTCGGTTGAGACGTTGGACATTGAGCAAATCGGCCGCCACGCGAAGCGCATTGTCAATCGGAATGGCAAATCCAATTCCCTGCGCCCCGGCCCGCACCGCTACGTTCACCCCGATCATTTCGCCATCGATGTTAAGCAACGGGCCGCCGGAGTTGCCAGGGTTGATACTAGCGTCAGTCTGAATCAAGTCATCATAGGACTGCGTGTCGCTTACCTGCACATCGCGATTGAGCGCGCTGATGATGCCTCGCGTTACCGTTTGTTCGTAGCCATATGCGTTGCCGAGCGCGATAACCGATTCACCCTCCATGAGGTCGGAGGAAGTGCCGATGCGAATCGTGGGGAGGGGTTGGGGAGCAGGAATCTTGATGATCGCAAGATCTGCCGCCTCGTCGTACGCGACCAATTCGGCTGTGTACGTGCGGCGATCGTCGGCAGTGACTTCGATGCGGCGTACATCCGATACGACATGGTAGTTCGTGAGAATGTAGCCCCGTTCGTCGACGATGGCCCCCGTGCCCATGCCATTCACTTGGCGAGGCGTTTCCTTGCTGCTGGCTGCATCCTCTCCGCCGGCCACGGTTTTCTGGCCCTGGATGCTGACAACTGCCGGTCGGGCCTCGCGAACGGCAATCACTACTTGCGTGAGCCGCCGATGGGAGATCTCGCCAGCGAGAGAGGGCTGAGAGACAATGAGCGGCAGCGACAGGCAAACCAGCGTTAGCCAACGGGCAGGGCGGGCGCAGACTGAGCTACTTCGAACGCGCGGCATGTGGGGCATCGGCGGCTGGGTCGAACGGGACGACGCGATCGTACGTCACATGGACCGCGGGTAGTGCGGGCGCTCCGGCGGTATGCAAGCAAGATCGGCCTACTGCCACTTTTGGCTTAAACCATGCAACCTGGGGCCGTCACAGATGGCCTAGCTTGACACGCTATAACGAAGCAA
>JAKEGR010000088.1 GCA_022615465.1 Planctomycetota bacterium
AACGGCAACTCCCCCCGCGACGGAACCGGCGGCAGCCGAGACACCCGGCGCGACCACGGTGGAGCCTGCGGAGAGTGGTGGCGAAGTGGCCCCAAGTGAGGAGGCGGCGGAGGCTGGTGGAGAGCCGTCCGCGGAAGCAGGAACCACCGAACCGTCTGATACCCCGGCGGGAAGCGCCGCCGAGGCGCCAGCCGATCAGCCGCGTGAGGAGGCTCCCGCGACAGAGGATTCATCAGCAAATCCGCGGTCTGGGCATCGTGGTGTATTTCACTTGACAGCCTTGTTGCAGAATACCGAAGAAGCTGCCGAGGCGACGGCCGAAACCGTGAGTGAAGCAACCGCGGCGGCAAGCGATGCGACCCCGGCGGCAAGCGGGCCGGCGGCAGTCAGCGGCGAATCGACGGGATCCGCCCCAGTAGACACAGCGGAATCGATTCCGAGCTTGGAGGCGGGCAGTGCTGTGACAACAAGCGAAGCCGGCGAAACCGAGACATCCACCGCCAGTGCGCCAACGGATTCTCCCGACAAACCGGTCGAGTTCCAGCCGATTGATGAAGTGCGCGACGTGATCCGCCGGCGGATCGCCGAGGACAAAATCACGGATCAGTCGGTTGAGCAGATGAACCAACTCAAGGGTCAACTGTACGGCGAGTTCACCGCGTACTTCGGTTCCGTGCTCGATGCCGAGGCACAGGGGAAGGAGCGGCCCGCTCCACCAGCCGCCCTCGACGACCTGACGGCCCTGGCCGCGACGCATGGCCTGGAACTTGGCCAGACGGGGCCGATGTCGCTTCTCGAACTTCGCGAAACGCCGATTGGCAAGTCGGTCGATATTGATTCCGGTGAGTCGCTGCTACGCTCGCTTTATGGCAAGGAATTAGAGCTTTACCAGCCGACCTTGACCTACGATCTCGATGGCAACCGTTACCTGCTGATGAAGACCGGGGATCTGCCGAGCAAGGTGCCCACGCTCGAGGAAGTGCGCGACCAAGCCGTGCAGGCGTGGAAGTTGCGGAAAGCCGCGGAACTGGCGAAGAAACACGCCGAGGATTTGGCCAGGCAGGCGAAGGATTCCGGAAAGACGTTGAGCGATTTCTTTGCCGACGACGAGTCCGTTAAGGTGGTCCGAACGGATCCGTTTTCCTGGCTGACAGGCGGGGCGGTATCGCGAACCACTGGCCAGCCGCAGCCGTTTCGGTTGAGCGAGCCGGATGGCATCGCGGCAGCCGGGCCCGATTTCATGCAGGCCGTATTTGAATTGGGGCCGAGCGATGTGGGTGCTGAGTTGAGCCACGATCATTCGGTGGCCTACGTGGTGCGCATCTCCGAGCATCAGTCGGCTCCAGAAGAGTTGCACCAGGATTATTTGTCGGAGGCAAATACCTGGGACGGCTTACCCACGATGGCTCGAAGTCATGCGCAAACCGTGGCGCGAGTGATCCAATCGCAGATGATGACCGACGCGGGCGTGGAGTGGGATCGTCCAGCAGATCAACTGACCGAGAACCAAGAGGAAGAGTGATGACGTCACGGTTCTCTTCGACGTGATCGAGCGCATGGAACAGCACGGAGGCACAATTCTTGTAGGGAACGCCGTCCTTGGCGTTCCGTTATGTGCCCCACCAGCGCAATCGCACCTGAAAACGACGAAGCAGCTTGCCTTATGGCTCACCAGGTCGTCATCCCGAACCCGATCATCAACTCGCCATTCGCGGAGCCAACGCGGCATTTCCGGTTCGACGACGAAGGCATCACGGACGAAACTGTCGAGGGACGCCGCACCAGTTCGTATTTTGTGCCAATTCCGCGGGCCAAGAAGAAAAAAGGCGGCAAGCAGCAGGTCTTTGACACCGAGTGGACCAAGGACCGTATCGAAGAAAACCGGCTGGTGAATCAAATCCGCGGCCGCGTCGCCCTGTGGCGCGAAGGCGGCTGCGTCGGCGTGACGCCGACCACGGCTCAACTGCTCGCCTATTGGACGGCCCCCGATCGCGAGAAGAAGCTCTTCTTCTGCCAGATCGAGGCGCTGGAAACCGCCATCTACATCACCGAGGTCGCCAAGAAATACGGCGACGCCTGGATCGAAAACGAGCTTCGTAGCGCCAACGATGCCTCCAACCCCGGCCTGCCCCGGCTCGCGTTCAAAATGGCCACCGGCTCGGGCAAAACGGTGGTTATGGCGATGCTCATCGCCTGGCACGCGATCAACAAACTCGCCAACTCGCAGGACGCCAGATTTTCGGATACATTTCTCATCGTTACGCCGGGCATCACTATCCGCGACCGGCTCCGCGTGCTGCTGCCCAACGATCCGCAAAACTATTACCGCCAGCGCGACATTCTCGACCCGGAATCACTGGATCGACTCGGGCAGGCAAAAATCCTGATCACGAATTTTCACGCGTTTCAATTGCGAGAGAAAGTCTCCGCCGGCAGACTCACGAAACAGATATTGGCTGAAGGCCAGTCGGGCATGTTTACCGAAACGCCCGACCAAATGGTCCGCCGAGTCTGTCGCGAGCTGGGCAACAAGCGGAACATCGTCGTCCTCAACGACGAAGCCCACCATTGCTACCGCCGCAAGCCGGACGCCGAGGAAGAAAAACTCACCGGCGACGAACGCGTTGAGGCGCGCGAGCGGGACGAGGAGGCCCGCATCTGGATTTCCGGCATCGAAGCCGTGAAAGCCAAGATCGGCGCGAAAGTTATCTACGACCTGTCCGCCACGCCCTTCTTCCTCCGCGGCTCCGGCTATTCCGAAGGCACGCTCTTTCCGTGGGTCGCTTCCGATTTCTCGCTCATCGACTCCATCGAAGCCGGCATCGTCAAGGTGCCGCGCGTGCCGGTCTCCGACGACTCCATGATCGGCGACCAGCCCACGTATCGCGACCTCTGGCTCCGCATTCGCGAAGATCTGCCCAAGAAAGGCCGCAAGACCGATGCCATCGGCGGCGAACCAAAACTCCCCGCCGAGTTGCAGGGCGCTCTCCACAGCCTCTACGGCAATTACGAAAAATACTACCGCCTTTGGGAGAATAACGCGGACGCTCAGGCCAAAGGCATCACGCCGCCCGTATTCATCGTTGTCTGCAACAATACGAACGTCTCGAAGCTGGTCTTCGATTGGATCGCAGGCTGGGAGAAGAACATCGGCGATCGCAACGTGGTTCAGGCGGGCCAACTCGCCATCTTTCGCAACGACGACGAGCACGGCGGCTGGCTCCACCGCCCCAACACGATCCTCGTCGATAGCCAACAACTCGAATCGGGCGAAGCGATGAGCGACGATTTCAAGAAGATCGCCGCCCGCGAAGTCGAGGAATTCAAGGCCGAATACCGCCATCGCTTCCCCGGCCGCGATGCGGAGAATCTCACCGACGAAGACCTGCTGCGCGAAGTCATGAACACCGTCGGAAAGGCCGACAAGCTCGGCGAATTCGTCAAGTGCGTCGTCAGCGTCTCGATGCTCACGGAAGGGTGGGACGCCAACACCGTGACCCACGTTCTCGGCGTGCGGGCATTCGGCACGCAGCTGCTCTGCGAGCAAGTGGTCGGCCGCGCGCTACGCCGCACGAGCTACGCGGCGGAAGAAGACGGGATGTATCGAGCCGAGTATGCCGAAGTCTACGGCGTGCCGTTTTCGTTCATTCCGTGCAGCGGCTCGCCCAAGGATCCCAAGCCGGGGCCTATTCCCACCCGGGTCCGCGCGCTCGAAAGCCGCATCGCCAGCGAGATCACGTTTCCGCGCCTCGTCGGCTATCGCTACGACCTCGACGGCGAACGACTCGACTACAGGTTCACCGACGATTCCAAGCTCGCGCTGTCCACGTCCGACATTCCGACCAAAACTGAAAACGCCCCCATCGTCGGCGAAACCAGCATCCACACGCTCGACGATCTTAAGCGGCGGCGACCCAGCGAGGTGGCATTTTTGCTGGCCAAGCTCACACTTGAGAAATATTTTCGGCAAGACGGCGAGGAGTGCAAGGACCGTCCTGCCGAACACCGGTTTGACGGCGAGGTCAAATCGTGGCTTTTTCCCCAGGTGCTTGATATCTCGCGACATTGGCTGGCGGAGTGCGTTACGCTCAAAGACCACACGTTCCCGCAACTGCTCTTGCTCATCGAGTTCGCCCACGACGCCGCCGATCGGATCTACGGCTCCATCGTCGCCGCCGCCGCCGGCCAGCCCGCCCTCAAGCCAATTCTCCGCCCGTACGACGCCGTCGGCTCGACGCGCTACGTCGATTTCGACACGACGCGCCCGGTCTTATCAACGCGCGACGACAAGTGCCACATCTCCCACGTCGTCGCCGACACCGATTCCTGGGAACAAAAACTCGCTCAAACACTCGAAGACATGCCCGAGGTAGTCCGCTACGTCAAAAACCACAACCTCGGCTTCACGATCCCGTACACGCTCGCCGGCGAGGAACGTCAATACACGCCCGACTTCATCGCCTGCCTCCCTCTCCCTCCGGGAGAGGGCCGGGGTGAGGGCGCCTTGTTG
>JAKEGR010000089.1 GCA_022615465.1 Planctomycetota bacterium
TCTCGATTTCGCGGATCAGTTCGCCGGCCACTTTTTTCTCATTCGCGGCCAGCCGCCATTTCTTCAACTGCGCGAGCAATTGGCCGAGCGGGGTGCGGCAGATGTGGTCCAACGTCCGGTCACGAAACCGCACGGCTGCCGCATCGTCGCGGAGCCGGCTGCCGCCGCACTCGCTGCAATCGATCTCATCGATGAGATGTTCCAAGATCTGCCGCATACTCGGCGACAATTTCGACGCTTCTTCCAGCGCCGGGTACAGGCCCTTGAACTGGAAGCGGACCAGCGGCCGTTCGTCTTTCCTTGCTTTCAGCGTCCGAGACGCCCCATACACGGCAATCCAATCGTCGCCGGTCCCGTACAAAATGGTCCGCCGTTGCCGGGGCGATAACTCGTGATACGGCACATCGCTCGGCACGCCGGCATGGACCGACAGTGCCGCCAGCATCTGCCGGGATATGTCGAGATCAACTTCCGGCCAGACCAGCAGCGATCCCTGGGCCAATGTCAATTTCGCATCGTGGAGCAGTGCGGCCGGATTGGCACCGGTTTGCGTGCCCAACCCGCTACATGCCGGACACCAGCCGAGCGCGCTGTTGAAGGAAAAATTGTGTGGATTGAGCGTGTCGAAACTGCGGCCGCATTTTTCACACGCCAAGTGCTGGCTGTGAATGCGCACCTGCCAGCGCGGCTCCGGCATGTCATCCGACGGACAGACGACATGCACCACGCCTTTGCCCAACGCGAGCGCATTTTCGACGCTGCCGGCGATTCGCGATCGGGCGTCAGGCCGCACGACGATCCGATCAATCACCACTTCCACGTCGTGCTTCCGCCGCCGGTCGATGAGGGGCGCCTGATCGAGCGAATGGGTCTCGCCGTCAATCCGAACCCGCACATAGCCGGCCTCCCGAAAGGAATCCCACAGCGTTTCGTATTGCTCGCCCACTTGCAGTTCGACCGGTGCCATCACATACAGCCTGGTCCCGGTCGGCTCTTCGAGCAGCTTGTCGACGATCTGGTCTGAAGTCTGCGTGCCGATTGGAAGATCGCATTCCGGACAACACGGCTGACCAAGCCGAGCGAACAGAATACGAAAGTAGTCGTAAATTTCGGTGACGGTGCCAACCGTGGAGCGCGGCGTGTGGCCCGCATTGCGTTGTTCGATGGCAATCGCCGGCGAGAGGCCCTCGATGCGATCCACCTGCGGCTTCTGCATCTGGCCGACGAATTGCCGTGCATAAGAGCTGAGGCTTTCCACGTACCGTCGCTGGCCCTCGGCGTAGATGGTGTCCATCGCCAGCGAGGTCTTGCCCGAACCGCTCGGCCCGCAGAAAACGGTCATCTGATCGCGTGGAATCTTCACGTGGAGGTCGCGCAGATTGTGCTGCCGCGCGCCTTGAACCGTGATATGAGTCGCCTCCCGCACGGCACTACGCCCGCTCTTGCGGCCCGGGGACGATTTGCCGGCGCCTTTCGCAGCCGATTCTGCCTTCCCATTCGTGCCAATGCCCAAATGGGGGGCGAGCGCCTGGCCTGTGTGCGAATCCTTGTTCCGCGAGATCACTTCCGGCGTGCCACAGGCAATAAGCTCTCCGCCCGCCGCGCCTCCTTCCGGGCCGATGTCGATGATCCAATCGGCCGTTTTCACCACATCCAGATTGTGTTCGACCACCAGCACCGTATTGCCGGCATCGACGAAGTCGTGGAGTACTTTCAGAAGCAACTCGATGTCGGCAAAGTGGAGGCCTGTCGTTGGCTCGTCGAGCAAATACAGTGTTCGACCAGTGGACTTCTTCACGAGTTCGCGGGCCAGCTTGATCCGCTGCGCCTCGCCGCCGGAGAGCGTCGGCGACGGTTGGCCAATCTTGATGTAATCCAAACCCACCGCGTGCAACGTGCTCAGCTTCTGATGAATGGCCGGGATGTTCTCAAAAAGCCCCATCGCTTGCTGCACATCCATCTCCAGCACCTGGGCAATGTTCTTTTCGTGATAGAGAACTTGCAACGTCTCGCGATTAAACCGATGGCCGTTGCACACGGGACATGTGACCCACACGTCGGCCAAAAAATCCATTTCCAGCCGCTTCGCGCCATTGCCGTCGCAGGCTTCGCACCGCCCGCCGGAGACATTGAAACTAAACCGACCCGGCTTGTAGCCGCGTCGTTTCGACTCGGGAAGTTGGGTGTAAAGGCGGCGAATATCGTCGAACAGCTTGATGTACGTGCCGGGATTCGACCGCGGCGTCCGGCCAATCGGCGACTGATCGATCACGATCAGTTTATCGAGTTGCTCGACGCCCTCGATGCGATCATGTTCGCCGGGCTGGCCCTTGCCTCCCATCAGATCGCGCAGCAGCGCCTCGGCCAGAATATCATTCACAATCGAGCTTTTTCCCGAGCCGCTCACGCCCGTAATGCAGACGAACGCGCCCAGCGGAATCTCGATATCGATGTTTTTTAGATTATTGTGCCGCGCGCCGACGATGCGAATCAATGGCGAATGTCGAATGTCGAATGTCGAACCGGCGATCTTTTCGTCATTCGCGCAGGATCCCAGTCGCCGCCTCGTTGGAATCTCTATTTTGCGATTCCCCGCCAGGAACGCCCCGGTCACACTCCGCGGCTTACCGGCAATCTCGTCCGCGGTACCCGTCGCCACCACTTCGCCGCCGCGTACGCCTGGCCCTGGACCGAAATCAATGAGGTGGTCGGCCGACCGCATGGTATCCTCGTCATGTTCGACGACGACGACCGTGTTGCCTAGATCGCGCAATTGCGCGAGAGTCGAAAGTAGCCGGTTGTTGTCGCGCGGGTGCAGGCCGATCGACGGCTCGTCAAGAATGTACAGCACTCCCACCAGCCCGCAGCCAATCTGGCCAGCCAACCGAATTCGTTGCGACTCGCCGCCGGAAAGCGTCGGGGCCGTCCGCGCGAGTGTCAAATAATCAAGGCCGACGTTTTGCAGAAACCCCAATCGGCCGCGAACCTCCTTGAGCACCTCCGTGGCGATCAGTTGTTGGTTGCCTTCGAGCGCGAGGTCGCTGAAGAACTCAACCGTGTCGGAAACCGACAACGCACAGACTTCCGGCAGCGAGCAATCGGGCCGGCTGGCAAATTTCGTGCTCGCCGTCTTGATCGTCACCCAAGCTGCCTGGGGATTGAGTCTTCCGCCGCCACAATCCGGGCAGTGAATCACACTCATGTACTTTTCGAGGGCGCGAATCTGCGGCGGACTTTTGCTCGTTCGGTATTTTTCGAGCAATTCGGGAATGATGCCATGATAATGCCCGCCATACTTCTGCCCCGCCTTGCCGGCCCGCCATGTGAACGTAATGTGCTGGTCGCGAGTGCCCCACAACCACAGGTCACGCAGTTCGAGCGGCAGCTCGCGCCAGGGCGTTTCAAGCAGCGTTCCCTCGGCCAGTTCCAGCTTCCGTTCCATCGTCTCGGCAACGCCGCGAAAGATGTGACGCTTCCATCGACCCAGGTCCTTCCAGGGTCCGACCAGTTCGATGCACCCCTGGACAAACGATTTATCAGGTTCCGTCACGAGGCGTTCAGGAGCGAAGCTGAAGAACTCTCCCAGGCCGTCGCAAGTGGGGCACATTCCCTGCGGGCTGTTGAAGCTGAACATCTGCGGCGACGGCTCGTCGTAACTCAGTCCACAATCCGTGCAGGCGAAATGGGAGGACAGCACGATATCGCCGGGTTGTCCACCGGCACGGTGCCTTGAGCGCGACTTGGGAGCGCGGGGCGAGGGGCGAGGAGCGGGTGCAGCCTTTTCGTTGCTTGCTCCTCGTTCGTCGCCAGTCTCTTCCGACTGCACCGCGATGATGATGTTCCCCTGACCCATGCCCAGCGCCATGTCGACCGCCTCGGCCAGCCGGCCTCGGATACTTGCTTCGACGGTGAGCCGATCGACGACCACCTCGATGTTATGGCGCATCTGCCGGTCGAGCGCGAGATCACCCACCAGAGACACGATCTGCCCATCGACCCTAGCCCGCACGAACCCTTGCTTCCGCAAATCCTCGAACAAGTCGCGATATTCGCCCTTCTGGCCGCGGATGAGAGGGGCGAGCACGGCCAGCGGCGTCCTTGCCGGCAAAGTCATAATCCGTGTGATGATCTGTTCGCGTGTCTGGGCCGTGATTGGCTTCCCGCAACTCGGGCAGTGCCCCCGGCCGACCCGCGCGTACAGCACCCGCAGAAAATCGTAAATCTCGGTGATGGTGCCGACCGTCGACCGCGGATTGTTGCCCGACGACTTTTGCGAAATCGAAATGGACGGGCTGAGGCCGCTGATGTGGTCGACTTCGGGTTTGGGCATCTGGCCCAAGAACTGCCGGGCAAAAGTGGAGAGGCTCTCGACATACCGTCGCTGCCCCTCGGCATACAGGGTATCAAAGGCCAGGGAGCTTTTTCCCGAGCCGCTTACGCCGGTCAGGCAGATCAGTTTGCCGCGAGGCAAGACCACATCGACGTTGCGGAGGTTGTGCTCGCGAGCGCCACGGATAACGATATCAGAAGCGGGCATCGATGCGCCGGTAAGTTTTTTGCGGTTCCTGATCGCCCAAAGCCTGCTCCTGCGCGAACCGCGGCCGCAGGCTTGGGCGCAAACCACCCATTCTACTGCTAAGACGAGATTGCGAAAAGGCGACGATTTTCGGCAATAGCGATCGCTCGATGCCGTTGCTCTGATTCGCAAGCATGCCATGAACGAAGCGACCGAAGATTCCTACGGATTGCTGGATTTCGGTGCCGGCCGCAAACTGGAGCAGTTTGGCGAGGTGGTGCTCGATCGGCCCTGCCCCGCGGCCGAGGGCGTTGCAAAACGGCATCCCGATCTGTGGAGCAACTCGGCCGCTCGCTACGACCGCACGCACGGCGAACAGGGCGCGTGGACGCCGTCTAATGTGCTACCGAAGCAGTGGATGGTGTCGTTCTCTATAACGGCTAATGATGAAAAGCCTAAATGCCCGCTGACTTTTCAACTCCAACCTTCACCCTTTGGTCACGTCGGCGTCTTTCCCGAACAGCGCGAGAGCTGGCGGTGGATTGTGCGACAAGTTCGTCGCGGACGGCAACGACTCGGTCGCCCGCCCCGCGTGCTGAATTTATTCGCCTACACGGGCGGCTGCACGCTGGCCGCGGCGGCCGCCGGCGCGGAAGTAGTCCACATCGACGCTGCCCGGAACATGGTCGACCGCGCACGAGAGAATGCCGCGATCTCCGGTCTCGCCAATCACCCGATCCGCTGGATCGTGGAAGACGCTTTGAAATTCTGCCGCCGCGAAGTGAAGCGGGGCAACCGTTACGATGCCGTGATCCTCGACCCGCCCAGCTACGGCCACGGCCCCAAGGGCGAGGCTTGGAAGATCGGCGACCATTTGCTGCCGTTGTTGAACCTATGCGGCGAGCTTACGGCCGACAGCCTCGCGTTCGTTCTGGCAACCTGCCACACGCCCGGCATCGGCCCCGCCGAATTGGCCGCCTACATGGCCGACGGAATCATGGGCCACTGCTCCCAGCCGCCCCTCGCCGACGAACTGGTTCTGGACACACGGGACGGGCGACGCCTTCGCAGCGGGGTCTACGCCCGCTGGCCCAAGTAGCCGCAAGGCAAAAAAACTTCTCCGGAACGTCACTTCGCATCATGCGCGCGACACCAGGCGATCATCTGGTCGACCGTCCACTGCGACTTGTCCAGCTTGTCGGCTGACTTTTTCGCTGCTACCGAAGCCGCGCCCACGGACGCTTCCGGTGCGGCCGTGGCCGGCATTACTTCCGCTTTGGGAACCGATTCGGTCGGAACAACTGCCTTCGCGGCACCCCCCGCACGCGCCGCCGCCAACATATCGGCCACGCTCATTTTCGAGCGATCGATTTTGGCCGGCGCAGCCGGCTTCACCGCCGGCGTTCCCGCGTTCTTCTCAGGCGATGGAGAATCCTTGGCCGGAGCGGGCTTTGCGGCGGACGGTGCCGCGGCTTTTCCACCGCGTGCAGCAGCCAGTATATCGGCTGTCGACAGCTTGCTTCCCGCTGGTTTCGCGGGTGCCTTGGCCCCACTTCGGGCCGCCGCCAAAATGTCCGCGGTCGAGGGCTTTCTTGCCGCCACGGGCGGCTTGGCGGCCCCGGCCGGTGCCTTCTTATCCCCGACTTTCTCCTGTTTGGGCAGCGGTTTATCGACCACTTTCAGAAAATTCATGTCGATATCGTACCAGCCGATGTTGGTGTGGTAATCCGAAAACTCCACCAGCGCCCGCCCGCTCATGTTGACAGTCTTCACTCGACCGACCACCTCGCGAAACCGCGCCAACTCCGGCTGACTAGCGTCGACCATGACATATTTGTCGGTGTATTGCTGCTTGAGTTGCTCGATATCGGTTGGGACCATCTTAAGGCGAACTCCAGGGCGGTCGGCATGGAGTACGGCTGTGCAGTCTGGCACAGCCGCAACGACAAGGCCGCCTTATTCTGGCCGAATCCGACCCGTGCGGCAAGAACAGCCCCGAACGATTGATTCTCACGCGGGATCGACCCATAATCACGCTATGGGTTAGTACACGCTTTCTTGTTTTTTGCATCTGCGATTCCATTTGCTGAGGAACCATCATGAACACCTGGCGAATTCCCGGTTTATTGGTCCGTATCATATTGATCACGGCTGGCTGCTCCGCCGTGTTGGCTACCTTCTTCTTGTGTCCGAGGTTTGTCCTCGCCGAGGAATACCTGACCGGCATTGAGTGGGCTGAGCCGCCGGTGATCCAGCCGGGGCAATCGAA
>JAKEGR010000090.1 GCA_022615465.1 Planctomycetota bacterium
TACTTCGTGCGCGCATCCTTCACACGTTGATCCGGGTGCAAGAAATAGTTGCGAATCTGCGAACCGAAGCCGACCTTGGCCTGTTGCTGATACTTGGCCGCCTCAGCCGCCTCGCGTTTCTCTTCCTCCGCCCGGACCAGCCGCGCGCGGAGCATCTTCCACGCCGTTGCCCGGTTCTTGTGCTGCGACCTCTCACTCTGGCACTGCACGACAACCCCGCTCGGCGCGTGCGTCAATCGAATCGCGCTGGATGTCTTGTTGACGTGCTGGCCACCCGCGCCGCTCGCGCGGAAGGTATCCTCGCGAATGTCCTCCTTGTTGATCTCGATCTCAAACGTGTCGGACACCTCCGGCGACACATCGACCGCGGCAAAACTTGTCTGCCGCTTGCCTTCCGCATTGAACGGGCTGATCCGCACCAGCCGGTGCATGCCGGTCTCGCCTTTGAGATACCCGTAGGCCATTGGCCCGCGGATCGCGATTGCCGCGTGGCTAATGCCAGCCGCTTCGTTATCCTGGCGCTCCAAAAGCTCGACCGAGTAGCCGTTCTTCTGGGCCCACAGCGTATACATCCGCAGCAGCATCTCGGCCCAGTCGTTGGCATCGGTGCCGCCATCGCGGGCGTTGATCGAGACGATCGCCCCCACGGCGTCGTGCGGGCCGCTGAGGAGCGACTTCAATTTGAGTTGCTCGACGAGCGTTTCGAGCCGCGCGACTTCGCCCGGCACCTCGACCGCGAACGATGGTTCCTCGGCCGCCATTTCGATCATCGCAGCCACGTCTTCGCTGCCTTTGATCGCGTCATCCAATGGCCCAAGAACCGACTGGAGCGACTTCCGCTCTTCCACCGTGGCCTGAGCACGCTCCTGATTCGCCCAAAAACCAGGCGCCACCATCTGCACGTCGATGGCCGCCAGACGCGACTTCTTCGCCGCGTAGTCAAAGAGAGTCCCGCAGTTGTAGAATGCCCTCGCGGATCGCCTTCGCGCGATCAATATATTCTCTTTCCATGGCAGCTCTCCATACGCCAGGCTTTTTCCTGGCTGCGTTTGTTTGGCATGTCAGACAAAGAAGCCTGACTTACATCGCGTCGCATCATTATAGAGAGCACGCCACCCGGCGACGAGGCCTCGCTTGAGCCACCCCCCTCCGCCGGCATAGACTCACGGTATGGCACGTGTTGTGTTAGCGATGAGTGGCGGCGTCGATTCGAGCGTCGCGGCCCACCTGCTCGCGGGGCAGGGCCACGACGTGATTGGCGTCTTCATGCGCCACGGCGAACGCTCTCCCGTGGCGGGGAGCGGTGAGCAGGGAGTCGTCACGTCTTACTCCCCAATCTCCGCTCCAGGCTCCCTGCTCCCTGCTCTCTGCTCCCCGCTCCACCACAAGCAAGGCTGCTGCACGGCCAGCGACGCCGAAGACGCCCGCCGCGTGGCCGACCGCGTCGGCATCCCGTTCTATTCCCTGAATCTCGCGGAAGAGTTTAACCAGATCATCGATTACTTTGTGGCCGAGTACACGGGCGGGCGAACACCCAACCCCTGCGTGCAGTGCAACAACTGGATCAAGTTCGGCAAGTTGTTCGACTATGCGGACAGCGTCGGCGCTGAATTCGTCGCCACGGGTCACTATGCCAGGATGGGAAGTTGTGCCGACGGCAGCGTTGCTCTGTTTCGCGGCATCGACGCGGCCAAGGATCAGTCGTATGTGCTGTTCGGTATTCGGTCGGAGTTGTTGTCCCGCATGATGCTGCCCGTGGGCAATTACGAAAAGCCGGCAATCCGTCGGATCGCGGCCAGCTTGGGACTGCGTGTGGCGGAAAAGAAGGACAGCCAAGAGATTTGCTTTGTCACACGGGGCCGGTATGACGAGTTCGTTCGTCGGCGGCGCGACCGCGATACGGCAGGCGAACTGGTGACAACCACTGGTGCCGTCATTGGCGAACACGATGGCATCGAAAGCTTTACGGTCGGTCAACGCAAGGGGCTTGGGGTTGCGCTCGGCGACCGCAAGTTTGTTGTGCGGATCGAATCCGATACGCGCCGTGTGGTGATCGGCGATCGCGACGAACTCGGCTGCCGTGAGTTGAAGGCCCGCGATGCCAACTGGCTTGGCAAGGTGCTCACGGAGGCCGTAGGGCAATCGCAACGCTGTTACGCCCAAATTCGTTACAACGCCCAGGCCCAACCAGCCACCTTGACGGTCCTGGCGGATCGTCGCTTGTTCATTGAATTTGACGAACCGCAGTTCGCCGTTGCCCCTGGCCAGGCCGTGGTCTGTTACGATGCCGAAAACAACGAGCAAGTCCTCGGCGGCGGCTGGATTGAGTAGGAACGGGTAAAGCCATTTGTGCTTATGCGTGCAGAACGTGGCTCACGCGAAGGAATCCGCGAGGTCCGCGGTCGGTGGACGAGAACACTTCCACAACCGGATCCCAAGCAGGAATTCGGCCTGGTGGCGAAAGAACGATGGAGAACGCATGATTGCGAGATTGCCAAGTCTTCTGCTGGCCGGTTCGGTTATGTCGGCCGCCTTTGCGGTGGATGTAGTGCGTGTTGAGCCGGCCGACAATGGTCAGGCACTGGTCAATCCCGGCATGGGATGGACGATGCACTTCTATTCAAACATCATTTCCAACTATGGATCTCAGCTTGAACCATCGGATGCCCTGGACGATTTTCCTGGTTTGTCGACTGTCTATTTGCGGCTGCCCTGGTCCTTCCTGGAGCCAAGAGAAGGGGAATTCGATTGGTCAGTCGTCGATACTCCTGCGCAGCGCTGGATCGCCAAAGGCAAGCAAGTGGCTTTTCGCGTGACATGCTGCGAGAGTTGGCTACGCTATGCGACTCCCGAATGGGTGCAACAGGCGGGCGCCCGCGGGCACAATTTCAGCGTGGGGACTGGGGTCGATCCGGACGGGCCGTATTGGGAACCCATTTACGATGATCCAGTGTTTCTCGCCAAGTTGGAGCAATTCCTAAAAGAGTTCTCGCGGCATTATGACGGCAACCCCAACGTCGCCTTCATTGACGTGGGTTCCTACGGCGTGTGGGGAGAAGGCCATTGCCTGGCGAGCACTCAGCTGGAAGTCGACGATGCCGTCAAACTGAAACACATCGCCCTCCATCGGAAGTATTTCCAGAAGACCCTGCTGGCAGTGAGCGACGATTACGTTGGTCATGATCAGCCGGTCACGCATCACCTCATCACCGATTACATGCTGGACCAGGGCATGACGCTGCGCGACGACAGCATTTGTGTGCAACCTCCTCCCCGATCCTGGTTCCATGCGGAACTGGCAGGTTCTTTCTGGCCCCGCTTCCCAGTCGTATTGGAACATGAACACTACGGTAGCTCAGTCGATAGGAATGCCTGGCTTGACGGCAGCCTGTTAGAGCGGGCGATCGAGGACTACCACGCTTCGTATATGTCGATTCACTGGTGGCCACGTGAGTTCCTGGAAAAGAATCGAGAAACCATTGACCGCATCAATCGCCGGATCGGCTATCGCCTGCAATTGAGGGCGGCAACTTGGCCGCGCGAGATCGCATTCGGCCAGCCTTTCACAGTCGGCATGAGCTGGTCCAACGCGGGGGTTGCTCCTTGTTACCCGGGCGGCTACGTGGCAGTGACCTTGAAGGACGCGCGGGGTGGAATTGTCTCGCTGCATGTCCTGGATCGCTTCAATACGCGGGCCTTGCAGGTTGGCCCTCCCAAGGAGACACCCGTTGAAGAGTGCCTGGGGACTTTCGTGATAGCGCAGGAGTACCGCGACCGTTCTGGCAACTTCGCGCGCGCTGCGACGGCAGGCATGTGTGATGTGTTCGTTTCAGTGGGTTCCCTGGACGGGACTCCTCAAATCGCCTTGCCTTTAGAGGACGACGATGGACAGAGGCGCTATCGCATCGGTCAGCTCATCGTGACTCCGCGGAACGACTGAGAATGTCCAACAGAGTAAGCGACTGCCACTCAACGCAGGCCGTGTGCCATCCCCATGATCATGGCGGTCCGTCGATAACAGGATTTGCCAGAAGGCCGTGACGAAATCCGATGAGCGTCTGTCCACGCAAAAATGAAAACGACCCCTGCCCCTCGTGGGACAGGAGTCGTGATCGGTCGCCGGCTGCGAATTCTATTGCAGCCAACGGCTTGGGGGCATTTCGACTCAACCGCCGCAGCCACAGTTCGGCTCGGCTTCGCAACCGCAGCTCGCTTCACAGCAATCCTGGTTGCAACGGAGCAGGCCGCGCAAACCACCGAACAAGCCGCAGCGAGGACGGCAGCAATCCGTTTCGCAACCGCAACTCGGCTCACAAGCGACTTCGGCTTCGCAACCGCAGCTCGCTTCACAGCAATCCTGGTTGCAACGGAGCAGGCCGCGCAAACCACCGAACAGGCCGCAACGAGGACGGCAGCAATCCGTTTCGCAACCGCAA
>JAKEGR010000091.1 GCA_022615465.1 Planctomycetota bacterium
GATTCCGTGTCGGGCGCCTCTGTCCGCTGACTGCTTGCCCGACTAATCTGGTAGTCAGTCGCCCCCTCGTCGCAGACTGGCAACCGTTGGATTCGAATCGTGCTTCGCCCTGGTCAGAAACTCGGCAAATACAAGATCAAGTCCCGGATCTCGAACGGTCCGTATGCGACCGTCTATCGTGCGCACGACACCATCGAGGGAGTGAACGTCGCGCTAAAGATTCCCCACAAAGGTCTTGTCACGAAGGAATTGCTCGAGGATTTCTCGCGCGAGGCGCGGCTGGCGGCCAAGCTCGATCACCCGAACATCCTCGGGCTGAAGTCGGCCGACTTCATCGACGGCCATCTGGTGATTGCTTTTCGGCTTGGTGATGAATCGCTCGATGAGCGATTGCAGCGACGCCTGTCGTTGCGGACGGCGATCGACTTGGGAGAGCAACTGCTGCGGGCCGTGGCCTTTGCCCATGAGAACCGCGTCATTCACTGCGACGTGAAGCCGGATAATCTGTTGCTGTTTCCCGACGGCCGGCTGCGGCTCACCGACTTCGGCATCTCCAAGGTCGCGCAGCGCACGATCTCCGGTTCCGGCGCGGGCACCGTGGGTTACATGGCGCCCGAGCAGGCGATGGGCCGACCGTCGCGGCGATCCGACGTGTTCGCCACTGGGATCGTCTTGTGGCAGATGTTTTCGGGCCAACTCCCGGAGTGGCCGTTCGAATGGCCTCCGCAGGGTTACTCGAAGCTCAAGGCGGTCCTGCATGCCGACATGATTACGGTGCTGAAGCGGGCGATGGAACTCAAGCCGAGTCACCGCTTCGACGACGCGGGCCAGATGCTCTCGGCGTATCTCCGCGCGAAGCCGAAGGCCATGCTCCAAGCGGAACGGCGGAAGCGAACTCGCAAGAGCAAGGCCCCCACGAAGCGGCACTGGAAGGAGTTTCGACAGCAGCAGTTTCTCCGTGAATTTGGCAAGCACTTGACGGCGAATTTGAAGTGCAATCGGTGTGAGGGGCCCGTCTCCGAGTTCATGCATGCCTGCCCCTGGTGCGGCACCTCGCGAAAACGGCTCCGCGACGAGACATCATTCCCCGCCTGCTGCCCGCGCTGCCACCGTGGGCGGAAACTCGACTGGCTGTATTGTGCGTGGTGCTACGGCCCACGCTTCGAAGAAGTCGCCGTCCGGCGGTACACCGATCTCCGCTATGTGGCCCGCTGCCGCAATCCCAAGTGCCGCCGCGAGGACTTAATGCCGTTCATGCGGTATTGCCCCTGGTGCCGCACGAAGGTGCGTCTGCCGTGGAAAATCCCAGGCAGCACCGACACTTGCCACAAGTGCGGCTGGGGCGTTCTACGTGACTTCTGGTCACACTGCCCGTGGTGTGCGGCCACGCTGTAGCAGCGGGCCGCGCGAGAAGGCAAAACCGCCCTTTTTCGCCCGGAGGCCGCGGCATCCGGCGCGTGCTATGCTTGTCCAGGAGGTAACTTTATGCCCGCACCACTATTCCTTGACGATCCGGCGTATCGTGATCTGCGTTCCGACGACCTGGTTCACTTTGTCGAGCACACGGCCAGCCGCGATGAGGTCGATTTCTCGAATGCCGATCTCCGCGGAGTCGACTTGCGCCGTATCGAGGGAAGCAAGTTGGTTCTGCGCGGCGCTTACTTGCGTGACGCCGACCTTCGCGGCCTCGACCTGCGGCACGTCGACATGGAAGGCTGCACGTTGCTCGGCGCCCACATCAGCGGCACGTACTTCCCGGACAACATTTCCGCCCAGGAAATCATGATGAGCATCGAGTACGGAACGCGACTGCGGGCAAACGGTTGATTGCGAACTGTCAAGCCAGTTTTTTGTTCTCCGTGCTCGGACAGACCTATCTGGATTCGTCAGGAGGAATGTGTGCAGCGACTTCCGCATAACAAATCCACCACCACAGCAGCCCCCCCAGGGCCGCGGCGGAGAACACGGCACCGGCGAGAAAGGTAAGCACCGGCCCAGAAGCAGCCCACAACGCGCCGGCAAGCAGGCTTGCGAGCAGCGCGGCGCAACCGCCGACAAAATGAAACACGCCGAAGGCCGAACCTCGAAGCGGCACCGGAGCCGCGTCGGCGACCATCGTCGCCAACAAGCCTTGCGTCAGCCCCATGTGGACGCCCCACAGCGCGATGCCAACCAAGATCGCGCCGAGTTGGTGGCTGAACGCCAGCATGAGGTCGGCTCCGATCAGGACGGCAAGGCCCAAGACCAGCAGCCAGACGCGATCGACGCGGTCAGACAGTCGGCCAGCCGGATAAGCCGTCGCCAGATAGGTCGAGTTCATCGCCACCAGCGCCAAGGGCGTCCACGCGAAGGACAAGCCAGCCTGGTGCGCCCGCAGCACGAGAAAAGCTTCGCTGAATCGCGCCAGAGTGAATACGGCGCCCACGGCCACGACGAACCAGAACGCGGCGCCCAGCAATCGCAGGTCGCGCCAGTGTGGTAACGTCCGCGGCGCGCGATCATCGACGTGCCGTGCCGGCTCCTCGATCCCCCACGCCAAGAGGGCGACCGCCAAGAAGGCGGGCAGCACTGCCACCCAAAACACCGCGCGGACATTATTCGCCAACGCGCCCATCAATAAGATAGCGGCAAGCGGCCCGAGGAACGCTCCCACCGTATCCAACGACTGCCGAAGCCCGTATGCGGCCCCGCGAATTTCCGGCGGCGTCATATCGGCAACCAAGGCGTCGCGGGGCGCTCCGCGAATTCCTTTGCCCGTGCGATCAATAAATCGCGCGGCGAGCACCCAACTGGCCGCGGTTGCCAGCGGAAACAGCGGCTTGGAAAATGCCGCCAAACCATAACCGAGGACCACCAGCGGCTTGCGGCGACGGAGATGATCGCTAAGAACCCCCGAAAAGATTTTCGCGATCGAGGCCGTCGCTTCGGCAATGCCCTCGATCAGCCCGAGCGCGACCGTTCCGGCTCCCAATACGGAAACCAGGAACACGGGCAGCAGCGAGTGGATCATTTCCGAAGAAAGGTCCATGCACAAGCTGGCCAGACCAAGCAAAACCACCGTGCCGGGAATCTTTCGACTTCTCATAATGAGAACCGCCAAGTGCGCCAAGCTTCTATCTTGCTTGACGTCCTTGGCGGTTGATCTTTTCGGTTTGTGTGGATTACTTCGTTTCCGGCCCAGCGATCAACTGTTGGATCTTGGCCACGATATCTCCGAGCAAGGCTTTGATCCGATCAGCAAGACCCGGCAGCGCTGCTGCGTCTTCGACCTGTTTCTGCACGGTCTGGAATTGCTGATCCAGCAACTGTCGGATCGTGGCCTGGCCCGCTTCCGGAAGTGCGCCGAGCTGAATCCCCAATGCTTCGAGCTTGGTGTTCAGATCGTTGAGTTGAGGTTCGGCGGCTTCGGCCGAAGCGGCGTCCTTGATCCCGTTGAACACCGTCTGCATGGATGTGAAATATCCCGTGACATCATTCGTCAGCGGGCCGAGATCGGGAAGAGCAACCGCGACGTCGGGAACAGCGGGCTTGACCGTCTCGGGCACATCCAGAACTTCAACTTCCTCTTCCTCGATAACCACGTCCGGCTTCGCTGCCGGCTTGGGTTGCATGAGGTTCCACAGCAGATATCCACCGGCGAGCAAAAGAGCCAGCGGGAGCAGCCAGCACATGGGTGAACGCGTTGCACACGAGGAAGGACCACAGGTAGTTGAAACGGCTGGCTTGCCCCCCTTGTAGGAGGCTGCGTCGTCCGTGAAACGATATGCATCACCAACTGCGCTGAGTCCGGGGATGCCCGACAAGGAGAACCCCGCCGGCACGGCAGCGGCAATGTTCTTTTTCTGATCAGCGAATAGCGTCGTTAGCGCGGCAACATTGGAACCTTGGCTTTTCCAGAGAGAAGCCACCTTCCCCAGGACCATAGGCAACAAATAGGCCAACAGGCTTCGGGCGATGCCGCTCTTCACGCCGGCAAAACGTGCGATCGCATCCACCAAACCAACCGTCAATTTATCGCCAAACAGCGAACTGAGCAGGCCTGTTCCTTTTTCCAAGAGGGAACTGGTGTTGCCGCCGAGGATCCGTCCGAAGTCGTCCGAGGCACTCGTGTCCCAGCCACTCAGTACGCCCGTGAGCTTCTTGACGCCTGATTCCTGGGCGGCCATGCCCGCGAGGCTTGCCAACAGCGATGGCACGGCGGCGCTGACGGCCGAACCGGCTGTCTTGTCATCGGTTCCGAGCAGCGAGCTGAGTTTGCCCAGCGCACTGCCCGTCAATTGTTCCAGAATTACTTTCGTGAGATCCATGAGAAAATCCCTTTGCAATAGTTGGTCCCGAAAAAAACCGGACCTTCGGGACCGATTCGGTCCACCACCCTTGATGTCCTCCGCGACTAGCGGAGTCTCAAGACCAAACCCAATTGTAGAGAAGTCCATGTCAATTACTAGTCTCTGGTTGGCAGGTTTTCAAGCGGTACTTTCCGGTGACGCCGGAGCCTTCCGTCCGCGGCGAGACGATACCGGTACCAAACGCAACCACACAACCCTTGGCGAGGAACAAGACCTTCAGATACGTGAGCCACGCGGATGCCGGCAACGATTCCCGCTCGAAAGGCTTGGTGACGGATCGCCCTTTTGCTATCGTTTGGGTGTGTCACTGACGCTCCGCATGAGTGCCACTGCTGGCTTGCCCGGCAGTGTTCGATGGTACGACGATTGCGGCACGTCTAGCACGCCACGGCGGCAACACTCCGACCATTGGGTAAACGATGCTCACGACCACCTCGAACCTCCAGGCTGATCTCCGGATGGGCTATATCTGGATGATCTCCCTTGTGGCCGCGCTGGGGGGATTACTCTTTGGCTGGGATTGGGTGGTCATTGGTGGTGCGAAGCCGTTCTTCGAGCGATATTTTGAACTGAAAGACCCGGCGCTCGTCGGCTGGGCGAACAGCTGCGCGCTCATCGGCTGCTTCGTCGGTTCGCTCATCGCCGGCGCGCTCAGCGACCGGTACGGACGCAAGCGGTTGCTCATCTTCTCCGCTCTGCTCTTCGCGGTGACGTCCATTGGCAACGGCCTCGCGCACAGCTTCACGGTGTTTATCACGTGGCGCATAGCGGGTGGTGTCGCCATCGGCCTCGCGTCCAATCTCTCGCCGATGTATATTGCCGAGGTTGCCCCGGCGCAGATGCGCGGCAAGCTTGTCTCAGTCAACCAGCTTACCATCGTCATCGGTATTCTACTGGCGCAGCTCATCAACTGGGCGCTCGTGCGCAATCTGTCGCCGGGCGCGACGGACGAACTCATCCGGACCTCATGGTTCGGGCAAACCGGCTGGCGCTGGATGTTCGGGCTGACAGCGGTCCCCTCCGTGCTGTTCCTGCTGGGCATGTTCCTCGTGCCCGAAAGCCCGCGCTGGCTGGCGAAAAACGGCAAGCGCGATCGCGCCCGCGCCGTATTGACGAAGATCGGCGGCGAACGTTACGCTTGCGAAGCCGTTGCCGACATCGAGTCCACGCTGGCGCAGGAGAAAAGCCGTCACGCCCGCTTCGGCGACCTGGTCGATCCCAGGATGCGAAAGGTGCTTGCGCTGGGGGTGATCCTCGCCGTGTTCCAGCAGTGGTGCGGCATCAACGTCATTTTTAACTACGCCGAGGAGATTTTCCGGGCGGCGGGCTACGACATTTCGGACGTGCTCAAGAACATCGCCTGGACCGGGTCGGTCAACCTTCTGTTCACGTTCGTGGCGCTGGGCACGGTGGACCGCGTCGGGCGGCGGCCGCTGATGTTGATCGGGGCGGCGGGGCTGGCCGTCATTTACTTCGCCATGGGCGCGTGTTATCGTTCGCACGTGACCGGCTTGCCCATGCTGTTGCTTGTACTCGCGGCCATCGGCTGCTACGCGATGTCACTCGCGCCGGTGACGTGGGTTGTAATTTCGGAAATCTTTCCGAACCGCATCCGCGGTGCGGCGATGTCGGTGGCGGTAAGCTCGCTTTGGCTGGCGTGCTTCATCCTCACCTATACGTTTCCGTTGCTGAACGAGCGGCTTGGCCCGGCGGGAACATTCTGGCTCTACGCGGCTGTCTGCGCGGCGGGATTCGTGTTCATCCTGGCCCGACTCCCCGAAACCAAGGGCCAGACGCTGGAAGACATCGAACGGCAACTGGTGGATTGAGCCATGCATGAAACTTCTCCAACGAATCACCCCGGCGCGGCGCACACAGACGGAACTGCATCCGCTCTCACGCCCCGCGAGCGGATCGCGGTGACCTGCTCGCATCGGGAACCAGACAAGCTGCCCGTCGACTTCGGCGGTTTCTTCCAAACCGGCATCCACGTCAGCATGGTTTACAAGCTGCGTCAATCGCTCGGCCTGGACCGGCCAGGCGCGCCTGTGAAAGTCGTCGAGGTTTATCAAATGCTCGGCGAAATCGCGCCCGACTTGCGTGCGTTCCTGGGCGTGGACACGGTGAATCTGACTGGAACGGAAACGATGTTCGGATTTCCGCAAACCGAGTTCAAGAAATGGCGGCTCGCCGATGGCACGCCTGTGTTGGTGCCGAGGGATTTCAACACGCAATACGAGCCGAACGGCGAGTTGCTTCAATGGCCCGGCGGCGACAAATCCGTCTCTCCCAGCGGGCGCATGCCGCAGGGCGGCAATTTCTTCGATGCGATCGTCCGCCAGCCGCCGCTGGACGAGACGCGACTGAATCCCGCCGACAACACGGAGGAATTCCAGCCCGTGGCGGAAGCCGAACTCGATCACTACGACCGGCTGGCCGCCAAGTTGCACACCGAGACGGACCAGGCGATCATCTGCACATTTGGCGGGTTGACCTTTGGTGATATCGCGCTCGTGCCGGCGACATTTCTCAAACGACCCAAGGGAATCCGCGATATTGAAGAATGGTACGTGAGCACGGCGTTGCGTCCCGACCATATCAAGGCCGTGTTCGCGTGGCAGACGGAAACGGCCATCGAGAACCTGCGTCGCCTGCACACGGCGGTAGGCGACTTGCCGACCGTGATCCAGACCAACGGTACGGACTTCGGCACGCAGAACGGGCCATTTTGCAGCGTTGCGACATATCGCGATCTGTACCTCCCTTTTCAAAAACGGGTCAACGGCTGGATTCACCGCAACACGAAGTGGAAGACACTCATGCACTGCTGCGGTGGCATTACGCCGCTGCTCGACGCCGTGGTCGAGGCGGAGTTTGACATTCTGAACCCGGTGCAATGTTCGGCCAGAGGCATGGAGGCAAAGTCGCTGAAGCAGCAGTACGGCGACCGACTGGTATTTTGGGGCGGCGGCGTGGACACACAGCGCGTGTTGCCCTTTGGAACGCCGCAGGAGGTGCGAGACCAGGTGCGCGAACGGATCGAGACGTTTGCGCCGGGCGGCGGCTTTGTGTTTTCGACGATTCACAATGTGCAGGCAAACACTCCCATCGAGAACCTGCTTGCGCTGTTCGAGGTGCTTCAGGAGTATCGACGTGAGACAATTCCTCCATGCCAAGGCCAGTAGAGAATTAGGGCTCCTCCCAAAACGGTCGGAGATAGTCCCAGTTTTGCCGAGTCCGCAAGGCAACACGGGAGGACTGTCCCCCTCTCCACGGCAGTTGTGGGAACGGTTATCAGGCATGCTGCTCTTGCTCCTCGTTGCCACCTCATCGCTTCATGCCGCGCCGCCGGCCAACACCTTCCCCCTGGCCGGAGAGTGGCGATTCCAACTCGACCACGCCGATGTTGGCATTCAAGAACGCTGGTTTGACCTCGCGCTACAGCAGAAGATCACGCTGCCCGGTTCGTTGCCCGCGCAGGGCATTGGGGACGATGTCACGGTGGACACCAAGTGGACCGGCAGCATTGTGGATCGCTCATGGTTCACGGCGCCGCAATACGCGAAGTATCGCGAGCCGGGCAATGTGA
>JAKEGR010000092.1 GCA_022615465.1 Planctomycetota bacterium
GGGAAGAGCGATGCTCCCAGCAGGGCCGTTATCGGCGAACATTATCTGTCAGGACGTAGTGCGTGGGGCAATGGCAGTTATCCCTACAATCAGTACAATCTGGCCACGCCTCCCGACATGACGCGATTGTTTGCCATTCAAGTTGAGGGCAACCAAGGGACTGGCAAGGATTATCGGATTTATGAACAGGCCAGTACGCAATTTGCGCTATTGCTGAACAACGCGGTGGCCGCCGGCGGGTGGGGAATCGAGTTCTTTCATCAGACCGGGAAAGATTGGGAGAATCACTACTCCAATTGGGACGCTGTCGATCGGAATGCCTACTATGAGCACCTGGATAACATCGTCAATAAGGTCCAATCCGGAGATGTCTGGCAGGATACGGTCGGAAACGTGAGCCGCTACATTTATTCCCGCGACGCCGCAACGATTGCGGTGGATGCCATCACCGACACGACCATCGCGTTGCGAGTCGACGACATGTTGGATGACGGCTTATATTCTGTTCCGCTCACGGTCAACACATTGATTCCGGAAACCTGGTCGAACCGCCTGCGGGTCACGCACAACGGCGAACTCATTGGGCACACCGTGGTTGTCGATCCGTCGTCCGGGTCCACGTATGCCAGGTACAATGTGATTGCCGATGGCGCGGCGGTCGACCTCCTGTTTGATCAGGTGCCGCCGGGGTGGGGATCGGGCGACTACAATCTGAACGGCACGGTCGATGCGAGCGACTACACGCTCTGGCGAGACACCCTGGGGCAAACCGTGGAAGTCGGAAGCGGCGCCGATAGCAACCGGAACGGCCTAATTGACCAGGCCGACTACGATGTGTGGAAGGCCCGCTTCGGCGCGCAAGCACCCAGCGGCATGGGTGCCAGTTCGTCGACTGCCGTCCCCGAACCCTCGGCCATGCTGTTGGCCGCGATGGCCGTGTTGCTGGTGGCTGCAAACAAGCCGCGCCGGCAACCCTAACGCGGCCTGCGGTCGCAACCAAGAGGGAACGGCGTCTCTGGCGTTCCGAGAATGGCCCTACCGGCTGGGGACGGAAGTCCCGGTTGTTGACTTCGGGCCGATCCTGCTAGACTATGGGGTTCCTGCAGAATTCCGTCAATTGTCGACACCCCACGGTGCTTTGCGTGATGCTCCCCGATTCGTCCGACATCGACCTAACCCCCACCGATTCCCCCATTGCCACCCGGGAGCAGCCGTCGCAGGTGTGCGATACGTCTCCGGAAGCAGCTCCTTTGGCAGCGACCGAGGGGGCGACAACGGCGATGCCCGCGGAGTCGCGTCCCAGCCAGCGGATCCAGATTGGCTCGCAGCGAGACGCCGGTGCCGCCCAGGAGGTGAAGGCGAAGCCGGTAATGCCGGCTGTCCCGGGCGACGTCAAGAAGGCGTCCAAGCAATACCCGCCGCCGAATATCCGCTCTCAGCTCTCGCCAGAACTGGACGCCGAATATCAAGCCGCCTTGGGGGATGTGTCGCTGGACGAATTGCTCGACCAGGCCGGACTCGTCGCTCCAAGCGAAGAACTCGCGTCCGAAACACGTGTCACTTGCCGGGTTGCCAGCATCCATCGCGAGGATGTGTTTTTCGACCTGGGCGGAGGGCCGTATCAAGGCACGGTACCCCTCAAGCAATTCGATGAGCCACCGGTGGAAGGCAGCCAGATCGAACTCGTGGTTGTCCGATTCAACCTGGAAGAGGGCCTGTACGAACTTTCGCGGCCGACTGCGGCGGTCGATATTGGCAATTGGGATGAGGTTGAAGAAGGGCAGATCGTCGGAGTCACCGTCACCGGCAGCAACAAAGGCGGTCTCGAATGCCAAATTGCCGGATTGCGAGGCTTCATTCCGCTCGGTCAAGTTTCGCTCTACCGCATCGAGAATCCGGAGGAGTTCGTCGGCCAGCGGCTGGCTTGCGTCGTCACCGAGGCGAACCGCGACCGCCGCAACCTGGTCCTCAGTCATCGGGCGGTGATGGAACGCGAGCGGAACGAACAGCGCGAAAAGACGCTCAGCGAACTCGCCCCGGGCCAGATTCGCGAGGGTGTCGTCCGGAGCCTGAAGGATTTTGGGGCGTTCGTCGATCTTGGGGGCGTCGACGGTTTGATTCATATCAGCCAATTGAGTTGGGACCGCGTCGCGCATCCGAGCGAAGTCGTCGAGATCGGTCAGAAGGTCAAGGTCCGCATCGAAAAATTCGATCCTGACACCGGCAAGGTGAGCCTGTCATATCGAGAGGTGGGCGAAAGCCCGTGGGAAAAGGTAGATCAAAAATATCCGGTCGGATTGCGAGTGACCGGCAGCGTGTCGCGGATCATGGATTTTGGTGCATTTGTGAAAATTGAGCCGGGCGTCGAAGGACTGGTCCACATCTCCGAATTGGGTCACGGCCGTGTGTTTCGCGTGGCTGACGTAGTGAGCGAAGGGCAGCAGGTGGAAGTGAAGGTGCTGTCAGTCGATCGCGAAAAACAGCGGATCAGTTTGTCGTTAAAAGCCCTGCTGGAGAAGCCTGTGAAAGAGGACGAGAAGAAGATATCCGACGAGGACCTTGAGCCGCCCGCGGATGCTCCCAAGCCGCCGAAGAAGGCAACTCACCTCAAGGGCGGCATTGGCGGCCCTTCGGGGGGCGAGAAATTTGGATTGAATTGGTAACCGCCCACTACGCGAACTTTCCGCCATGCCCTCCACCTCCACGACAGCAAACTCACTTACGGTCATCCTGCCCGACGGCAGTCGGAAGCAATACGAACGGCCGGTCACCCCATACGACGTGGCGGCCGAGATCGGCCCGGGCCTGGCGAAGGCAGCCGTGCTGGCCGAGGTAGATGGCCAGCCGGTCGATCTCGGCAGTCCGCTGCCACGGCAGGGCGATGTGCGGCTGCGTCTGCTAACGAAAAAGGACCCTGAGTCGCTGGCCGTCATGCGGCATAGTTGCGCCCACGTGATGGCGCAGGCCGTGATGCGGCTGTTCGATGGTGTGCAGCTTGCCTTCGGCCCGACCACCGCAACCGGTTTCTACTACGATTTTGCCCTGTCCCACCCGCTCTCGGAGGATGATTTTCCGCGAATCGAGGCTGAGATGCAGCAGATCATCCAAGCCAACGAGCGGTTTGAGCGGATTGAGATGCCGCGAGGCGAGGCAATTCAGTTGTGCGCCGAACTGGGTCAGGATTTCAAGGTCGAGCACCTTCAAACCGGCCTGGGCGAGGAGCAGTCCGTGTCGTTCTACCGGCAGGGGGAATTCATCGACCTGTGCCGCGGCCGGCACATTCCCAGCACCGGCCACCTTGGCACGGCCTTCAAGCTCCTCTCGGTCGCCGGCGCGTACTGGAAGGGCGACTCCTCGCGGGAACAACTCCAGCGGCTGTATGCCACCGCCTACTTCGACAAGAAGGAACTCGATGCCCACATCAGCCAACTCGAAGAAGCCCGCCGGCGCGATCACCGCGTTCTCGGCAAGCAATTGGAGCTATTTACCATCAATCAGACGGTTGGTTCCGGCCTGATCCTCTGGCTTCCCAAGGGGGCGATCATCCGCCAGACGCTGGAGGATTATCTCAGGGGCGAACTCCGCCGTCGCGGCTATCAGGCCGTGTTCACACCGAACATCGGCCGTGTCGAACTCTACCAGATTTCCGGCCACTTTCCGTATTACAGCGACAGCCAGTTTGCGCCGATCGACCTGGGCGACGGCGAGCGGTATCTGCTCAAGCCGATGAACTGTCCGCACCATATCATGATTTATAAGTCGAAGCCGCGCAGCTATCGCGATCTGCCCGTGCGCCTGGCCGAGTTCGGCACGGTGTATCGCTACGAACAGTCGGGCGAACTGTCCGGCTTGACTCGGGTGCGCGGTTTTACCCAGGACGACGCCCACATCTTTTGTACCGAAGAACAAGTGGCCGACGAGTTCCGCGGCTGTTTGGAAATGACTCAAACCGTGCTCGCCGCGTTGGGGATGAATGACTATCGCGTGCGGCTTGGTTTCCGCGATACGCAGAGTGACAAATACGTGGGCGGGAAAGAGGTTTGGGATCGGGCCGAGTCGGCCCTCCAGGCGGTGTGCGAATCGCTGAATCTGCCCAAGATGTCGATCGAGCCGGGCGAGGCGGCGTTCTACGGCCCGAAGGCCGACTTCGTGGTGACCGACTGCATCGGCCGGGAGTGGCAACTCGGCACCGTGCAGCTTGATTACAACCTGCCCAGCACAGAGCGATTCGCACTGGAATACATCGGCCCCGATAATCAGCCGCACCGGCCGGTGATGATCCACCGCGCGCCGCTCGGCTCGATGGAGCGGTTCGTTGGCGTGTTGATCGAGCACTTTGCCGGGGCCTTCCCGCTCTGGCTCGCTCCGGAACAGGTCCGCGTGTTGACGGTAAGCGAAAAATCGGAAGGGTACGGGCGAGAAGTCGAGCAGCGACTTGCGGCGGCCGACCTGCGAGTAGCGGGCGATTATCGCGGCGCAAAACTAGGTGCCAAGGTCCGCGACGCCCAGGTGGAACTCATCCCCTACATGTTTGTTGTGGGCGAGAAAGATCGCGAAGCCGGCACCGTCACGGTACGCGATCGGATCGAGGGGGATCTTGGTGCCATGCCGTTCGACGCGGCAATCGCCAAGCTCCGCGCCGAGATCGACGCCAAAACGGTCCGCCAAGTGGCTGAACGGTCCGCAGTTGCCGTTGCCGATTGTGAGAACCAGCATGAGTATTAACGAGGGCGTTTATCCTGTCCGATAAGAACCAGGTACGATTGAGCGGGAAAGTCCGGCCAAGATGGTTGACGAACGCCTACGGCGCAGGCAAGATTCTACTGTCGGAATGTCTAAATAGCTCGCACCGCTTGCGAGTTTCATGTTGAACCCCAACCCCAATAGGAGACGTTGCCATCGCCATCGACCGCAAAGTGCAACGGATTAACGAACAAATCCGCATTACGCCGATCCGCGTGGTCGGCCAGGACGGATCCCAACTGGGCGTCATCGAAACCGCCGGGGCTTTGCAGCAGGCTCGCGAAGCCGGACTCGATCTGGTGGAAGTGGCGCCGCAGGAAAAGCCGCCTGTTTGCCGGATTATGGATTACGGCAAGTTCAAGTACCAGCAGAAGAAGCGGCAGCACAAGAGCCATGCCCACCAGAGCAAGAATAAAGAAATCCGCCTCCGGCCCAAAATCGGCGAGCACGATTTGGTGACCAAGATCAATCGGGCCAGGGAGTTTCTCGGCCAAAAGGATAAGGTCGTTTTCTCGGTCGTTTTTCGTGGTCGAGAGAATGCCCATGTCGACGAAGGCTACAAGGTGGTTGGCCGGATCGTCCAGGAACTTAGCGATTTGGCCAAGGTGGAGCATCCGCCTTCGATGCAAGGTCGCCGCATCGTGGCGATTTTCGCGCCGAAGTAATCATGGAAGCCCCCTTTCCCTCGGCCTCGATCAGCGGTACGATACGGGATTGTATTGCCTATTGACCGCGAAGATCGGCGTTGCGCGCCGTGGTTGTTGACGCCAGCCTGGCAGATAAGACGATACCCATGCCCAAGCAGAAGACTCACAAAGGAACCCGAAAGCGATTCCGTTTGTCGGCCACGGGGAAGGTGAAGCACCGTTCGGCCGGCACGAGCCATCTGGCCGCCCGGATGAGCAAGAAGCGCAAGCGGCAGCTCCGTGGCACCGATACCCTTTCGACCGCCAACACGTCCGCGATCAAGAAAGCACTGGCCGGCAATAGCTACTAGGCTCCTGCGGTTCAGACGGCTCGACAGGCGTCGCCGGTCGGCCTCGCCCTCCCAAGCTGGAAGCCTCGCGTTTCCAGAAGCAGTACACAACACGAACAAGCCCGCCGGGCACACGCAACTCCTGCCGCGCAATTTGCTGCAGGGGCCTGGGCGAGCACGACGATGAGGGGTTCCTGAAATGCGAACCACGATCGGCGTCGCACGGCGACGCAAGAAGAATCGGCTGTTCAAGAAGGCCAAGGGCTATGTCGGCGGCCGTCGCCGGCTGTTGCGGACTGTCAAAGAGACGCTCGTCCGGGCCGAGGCGTTTGCGTTTCGCGATCGGCGGGCACGCAAACGCGAGTTCCGCAAGCTGTGGATTATCCGCATCAACGCGGCCTGCCGCGAACGGGGCATGCGGTACAGCGAATTCATCGCCGGCCTGAACAAGGCGGCGATCGAGTTGGACCGCAAAACGCTTTCCGAGATGGCGATCCACGACCCGGCTGCGTTCGATGCGGTCGTCGAGAAGGCAAAGGCCGCGAACGCCTAAAGCCGCGACCGTTGGCTGGTCTGCATTCCGGGGAGCTGCGCTCGCCGGTGTTCGGATCGGAGTAGCGATTCGGCGATTTCTTGGTTTCCGTTTTCGGTAAGCGTGTTATGGCCGGCGAAATCCTGCTCAACGAAGCCGCGTACACCGTCTGGCAGATGGTGAGGGACCACGGCCCGATTGAGCTGGGCGAAGTCGTGAAGCTCACGGGCATCGACCAGACGCAAGTAGCCGCCACGGCGACCGAAGCGGGCCTGCAAGGCCTGTTCGAAATTGCTGAACGGGAACGAGAGGAACTCGTCGTTGCCGACGGGGCGGCCGGGCTGCTCGCAATTGGACTGCCAGAACGCCGAGCGGCGGAACGGCTCATCGCGGCGAGCGGCGAATTGCCGATCGCCGAGTTCATTGCCTGGGCGAACGCCAATGACGTTGCCCCCAACGAGGCGTTCAAATGGGGCGGAGCGCGCGGTTGGATCGAACGCACGAAAGGCGATGGCGGCCCGCAAGTCGCCGTCAGCGAAATTGGCCGACAGTCCTTGAACCAACCAGACGACGATGAGCGCGCGATCCAAGCCGCACTTGCCAATGGGGGCCGCATCTTTCTGGATTCCATGAAGGCAGGCGCAGCGGGCACGGCCCGGGTGAACTCGCTGCTGGGAAAACGTCCCGAGTTGGCGAGGATCAAGAAGCGAACCGAACGGATTCTCGCTCTTACCGACCAAGGCGCTGAAGCATTCCAGACGCGAATCCACAGGGTTATCGAGCGGAACTTGCTCACGCCGGAAGACCTTGAATCGGGCGCGTGGCGCGAGATTAAGCTGCGGCCGTACGATGTGAAGCTCGCCGCCAAGGACGTCTACCCGGCCAAGATTCACCCGCTACGCAAAATCATCGAGCAGACGCGGCGGGCGTTCCTCGAGATGGGCTTCGCCGAAGTCGTTTCGCCGATGATCGAATCAGCGTTCTGGAACTTCGACGCGCTTTTCCAGCCGCAGGACCACCCTGCCCGCGACATGCAGGACACGTTCTACATGCGCGACCCGGCCGAAGCGCCCCTGCCGGGCGAAAAAGGTGTCAGGAACCTTTTGTGCGAAGCATCCTCCGGGCCGTTCCGGCAAAAGGTTCCTGACACCTTTTTCGATACCGATGCGAAGATTGTCGAGCAGGTCCGCCGCACGCACGAGGACGGCTGGGAGACCGGCTCCGAAGGCTGGGGCTACGCCTGGAGCCCTGATGTGTCGAAGCAGGTCGTCCTCCGCACGCATACGACGGCCGCCACGATTCGCGCGCTGGCCGCAAACCCGAATCCGCCGGGCAAATTCTTTTGCGTCGGCTGGACGTATCGCAATGAAACAATCAGCTTCAAACATCTTCCCGTGTTCCATCAGGTCGATGGTATCATCATCGACGAAGAGGCGAACCTCGCTTCGCTGATGGGGACGCTGCAAGAGTTCTACTCGAAAATGGGCTTCGGCCGGGTGAAGTTCAAGCCGGCGTTTTATCCGTACACCGAGCCGAGCGTCGACGTGGTGGTCTACATGGAATCGCGCGGGAAATGGCTCGAAATGGGCGGGGCGGGCATCTTTCGTCCGGAAGTGACGCTGCCGCTCGGCTGCAAATTCCCGGTGCTGGCCTGGGGGCTGGGCATTGAGCGACTGGCTATGCTACGGTTTGGCCTCTCCGACATCCGTGAACTCTATCGACCGAGCCTCGACGCGCTCGAAGGAGTTCCGTTATGCCGATAGTCAATATCGACCTGGCGTGGCTCAATCGGCTGCTCGGAAAGCAATTTCCCACCGAGACGGTTCGCGAATCGCTCGAGCAGATTGGCTGCGACGTCGAGGATCTGGCGGACATTCAGTACAGCCGCTGCCCGCGGTGCGGTGCGCTCGTTGAAAATCCGATCGGTCAGGAAGAAGTGAGGGCATGTGGCATTTGCGGCCACGAATCGGAGACGCCGTTCAAGCCGGCCGGCAAGAAGCAAGTGCTGCGGCTCGACCTCCTGGCGGATCGGCCCGACCTGTTCGACGTCGGCGGCCTGGCCCGCGCGCTACGCGGCACGCTTGGCATCGAACGCGGCCTGCCCAAGTACGCTACCAGGCCGTCCGGCCACACGGTAAAGATTGATAAGTCGCTCCAGAACAAAGACAGCTTTCGACCGTTCATTGCCTGCGCCGTGATGACGCTCCCGCCGATCGACGAAACCAGTCTCATTGCGATCATGAAGCTGCAGGAGAACCTGCACTGGGGCGTCGGTCGCGACCGCAAGCTGGCCTCAATCGGTGTGTACGACCTGGCCGCGATCAGCGGCGACATCGAGTACCGCACGATGGACCCAGACAAGGAGCCGTTCGTGCCGCTCGGGATGCCCGGCAAGAAAATGACCGGCCGGCAGATTCTCACCGAACATCCCAAAGGCATTGCCTACGCCGAACTACTCGCCAACCACAAGCGGTACCCGGCACTGGTGGATAGCAAGGGCCATGTGCTATCGATGCCGCCGATCATCAACAGCGACGAAACGAAACTCAAGCTCGGCACGACGCGGGTGTTCATCGACGTCACGGGCATCAGCCAGGCAGCGGTCACGAAATCGCTCGATACGTTGGTGTGTTCGCTCTGCGAAATCGGTGGTGCCGTCGAGACGGTGGAGATCTCCGAACCCGGTGCCGGCAATCGCATGACGCCTGACTTGAAGCCCCGTTCCACGGCAGTCGACCTTGCCGAAGCGAAGCGTTGGCTTGGTCTGCCGCTCGATGACAAGTCGCTTACCGAGTCGCTGCGCAAAATGCGATTCGACTTGCAGCCGGTGGCGGGCGTGAAGGGCCGCTTCAGCGTCTCCTATCCACCCTATCGCACCGACATCCGCCACATGGTTGATCTCCTGGAAGACGTGGCGATCGGCTATGGCTACGGCAACATCGAGCCGCGGCTGGTGCGGTCGATGACCGTCGGTACGCCACGGCCGGAGGAATCTCTCAGCGACCGTGGTCGCCAGATCCTCATTGGCCTGGGCTTCAGCGAGATCATGAGCCTGCCGCTTACGACGGAAGAGCATCAATACGAGCGGCTGCGGATGCCCGCGCCCGAACGCTATCCGCAGGTCGCCAATCCGAAGCTGAAGGCGTACAACGTCGTTCGGACTCACCTTCTGGGCGGCCTCTTCGAAGCACTCCGCGAGAACCGCCGCCGGCCGATGCCGCAGCGGTTGTTCGAAATCGACAACGTCGTCGCACTGGACGATATGGCAGAAACCGGGGCGTCCGAAGAGCGACGCCTCGCCCTTGTCGAGATCGGCCGCGAGAGCGGCTACGCTACGGCCCGGAGCGTGATGGACTCGCTGCTGCGCGAACTTGGTTGGAAGCCCGAGTACACAGCCATCGAGCACCCCACGTTCGTACCGGGTCGGGCGGCCGAATTCTCCATCAACGGCAAGGCACTCGGCATCGTTGGCGAAGTCCATCCCGAAGTGCTCGCGAACTTCGGTCTGACGCACCCCGTGGCGTTGGCGGAACTGTCGCTGCAGCGTGTATTCTGATTGGCCGAATCCGCCCCGAGAGGAGTCGGGTATCTGCGCGTGGGCTAATTTCTGGGGGTGAATTCCGGATGAGAGCCGGCATCGTCCGAAGTCGCTACGCGGCCTCGCGGCTTCTCAGGATATTGGCAAGTGCGTTCGTCACCGTCCACAGTTCCTCGACGTCTTGCGGATGCGACAGCCCACCACTTTCGGACAGCGCTGGAATGGCGTCCGTCGTACATCCTTGTCAAATAAAGCGCGCCCGGCAGGACTCGAACCTGCAACCCCTGGTTCCGAAGACCAGTGCTCTATCCATTGAGCTACGGACGCAAAACGACTTGAAAACAGGCTGTATTCTTGTCTTCCGGCATTACCTGCAAAACGACCTTGACACCCGTGTTGACACCCGATACCATCATGCGAGCAGGAGGGCGCTCGCATGAGCAATTCTACTCGCAGTCGGAATCCAGTGAAACCCAGGCAAGACTTCCCTCTTTTTCCGCACGCCACCGGCCGATGGTGCAAGAAGGTCAAAGGGAAGCACCATTACTTTGGCAAGGTGGCCGACGATCCGAAGGGAACGGCCGCATTGCAACTGTGGCTGGATCAACGTGACGACCTGTTGGCCGGCCGGATACCTCGAACGCAGGGGGACTGCCTGACGGTTCGTGATCTGTGCAATCACTTTCTGACATCCAAGGAACAACAAC
>JAKEGR010000429.1 GCA_022615465.1 Planctomycetota bacterium
CGCCTGAACAGCGAAGATCAACACTGGAAACGACCGACAACCCACCAACCACGGAAGAGTAACTGTCAGGAAAATACAACAAACACAAACAGCAGGAGTCGCCATGAATCCATTCACGCTGAAAACGGAACCGCTGCCATCCACACAATTTTGGAAAGCCGTTTTCAGAGGCCCCGATAGGAATGGCCAAAATCACCGGGGATATCCAACTCGGTTCATCTGCCTTGCCGCGTGCCTACTCGTCAACACCTCGCTGGCCCAAACCGCACCCGCCGGCTGGAATGTCACAACCGCTGGCGCCAAAGGCGATGGCGTGGTAGATAATACGGCGGTTTTCCAGCGTTTGCTCGATGAAGCGGGCCAAGCGGGCGGCGGCGTGGTGGAGGTGCCTGCCGGACGCTTTCGCATCAACGGCCAGCTCTCCATTCCGGCGAACGTGACCTTGCAGGGCATCTTCCGTGTGCCGCCAACTACCGGGCCGACAGCGATTGCCAATCTGACCGGTTCGGTATTGCTGGCCTACGCGGGACGCGGTTCCACGGAAGGACCGCCCTTCATCCGGCTCGCGGGTTTCAATTCGTCCATCGCCGGATTGATTGTGGCCTACCCGGAGTGGAAACAGACGGACGTGCCGCCCGTGCCGTATCCGCCCTGTGTGTCGTCGCAGGACACGGACAATGTCGGCATCCGCGACTGTCTGCTGCTGAATCCCTACGAGGCCATCCGACTGGTCCGCGCCCACCGGCACATTGTGCGCAACGTCACCGGCTATCCGATCTGGCGAGGCATCTTCGTTGACGAGTGTTACGACATCGGCCACATCGAGAACGTCCATTTCTGGCCCTTCGGCGTCAGCTACGACGCCAACAACCCATTCTGCAAATGGGTGAACACGCAGGGAGTCGCGTTCGAACTGGCGCGCACCGACTGGCATTACGTCTTGAACACGTTCTGTTTTGGTTACGGCATCGGCTACAAGTTCTCCGAGTCAAAACAGGGCAGCACGAACGGGAACTTTGTCGGCCTCGGCGCGGACTCATGCCAGCGCGCCGTGGTGGTCGAGCAGGCGCAGCCGCCGGGCTTGTTGATCTCGAACGGCGAATTCGTTGGCCGTTGGAGCAGCACGGATTCGGTCTGCCTGGAAATCGGGCCGAAGGCGCAAGGAAAGGTGAGCCTGGTGAATTGCTCCTTCTGGGGGCCGATCGACCGCTGCGTCTGGATGCGCAGCGCGTCCGGGCAGTTCACGGCAAACGCGTGCAACTTCGTCCACTGGGACAATCGTGGCGCCGGTTCTCCTGCCATCCAACTGGATGAGGGCAAGGCCATCGTGCAAGGTTGTACGTTCAGCCAGAGAAACCTGCACGTGCAGATCGGCAGCAACGTCACCTCCGCGATCCTGACGGCGAACCAGGCCGCCGGCGGTCTCTGCTTGGACAACCAGGCTGGCAAGCGGACGCAGGCCGCACTGAATGAGGAGGACCCCATCGAGTCGAACACGGACGCGCGGGCGCACTACCAGATCAACATAGGTGCGCCGGGCGACGGGCGTTATCTGCAAGACTGGCACACTGCCGAGGGGTCCGCACGCTGGAGTATGCCGCTCTCGCGGCTGCTCCTGCCAGTCGTTCCCGGCAAGCCCTACACGATAACCCTCAAGGCCAGCATCCCGCAGGAAGCGACCTCGCCCGCTGCGGGACTGTATCTCGACGGCAAACAAGTCGCCCCGCTCAAGGGCGGTGACGTGGTGACTGCCTCGCTGCCCCCTTCTCATCAGGATCGCATCCGCCTCGAACTGCGCTGTCAGGGCTGGGTTCCTGGAAAACTCGATGCCGGGTCCAAGGATTCCCGCACCGTCGGCGTACAGGGATTCACCGTAAACATGCGGGCCGCCGACGCAGGGGAAGAGGTTTTCAATGCGAACACAGGCGAGTGGCTTCCGACAAACGCCGCCCAAGCGAAATGAAGGTCAAGACCCGAAGAATTGACAGTCAGCAAAACGGGGCCTTCACCACACACTGTGGGTGAATGGTCGAGCGATTTGGTGATTGCGTGTTTGGCTCTTTTCTCAGGATGGTCGACCGCCGAAATAGCGTTGCAAGATATGGCCGATCGAGAACAGGCACACGCCGACGAGCAAGAACCGCAGCATTTGGCCGAGTGATATCGAGTTGCTGAGTTGAGCGAACATCGCCAATGGCAGAATGATCAAACCGGCTAGTTGCAGCAGTCGGGCAATTGCGTACATAGTCAGCACGTTAACAGCAGTGGCGGGCGGCGACAAGCGGGGCCATGCTGGCAGAGTATCCGTTCTTGGAATACGATGATTGCTGAGAGCCTTATTGTACGAGAACGCTCCTGGAGTCAATACGATCGTGTATGACGAACGAGTTCGTTCACCTCAGGCCGGTTTGCGGCATCACGCGCCAGGTCGGCCGCAGCCGGTCTTTCGGCTTTGGTGGCGGGCGCTGCGGTTGCTGTGTCCGGCCTGTGGGCAGGCCTCAATTTTCCGTGGCTGGTTCGCGATGAACGAATCGTGCGCCGTCTGTGGTCGGCGATTTAACCGCGATCCCGGCTATCTGCTCGGTTCAGTCTATTTCAACTATGGCGTCACGGCGATGATCGTGGTCGCGGCATATTTCTCCATGTTCTTCGGAGATGTGCTGCCAAACATCGGGCGGTTAATAACACTGAGTCTGTTTGCCACGTTGTTTCCCATTTGGTTTTTTCGGTACGCTCGGGCGTTGTGGATGGCGTTCGACGAGCGTTGGGATCCTTGGCCGAATGAGGAGGAGCTGCGGAACGTGGATCGTGCTGCGAACATCGAAGGCGAATGACCGCTGCGCGAATTCCGAAAACGCGCTATGGTTGTTCCGATTCCGTCGTGGTCGCGTGCTGCGTTCGCGCGCGGCGAATCGAGAGATAGGCCAGGCTGCCAAATGTACCGAGAATGGCAAACGGCATCGACATCATGAACAGGATGCTGTAGTAGAAGCCGGTCGCCACCGCATGCTGTTGAGGATCGGCGAGACTTTCCCTGCAGTTGGGGCAAGCCGCCGCGACGCCGGTGAACAGTACAAGCAGCGCGAGCGTCAAGGCAACGCGATCGAGCAGAATACTAGAGAACATGCGGCGGACGTTCATGACAGCTCCATTCGTCTTGATCGCATTGTAGGAGGTTACTCGACGGGCGGCCAGAGGTGGTAGAGCATCACGTAGACGATCACACCCGTGGCCGAAACAACCAGCCAAATAGGGTAGGTCCAGCGGGCCAGCGAGCGATGCTTCACGCGACAGGCGGCGGCGATTGACTGCCCTCCCTCCATCCCTGGCGACGGACGCCAACCGACGGCTCGCAGGCCAAGATAGATTTGCCGGATTGCCAGGAAGGGCACGGTGGCCGCCAGCAGTACATGCGATGCCAAGATCACGTAATACACGTAACGAATCCCGCCCGGGTGCGTGAACGTCACGCTGCCGACCTGGTAATGATACCACACGTAACACGCCAAGAACGCGATGGAAACAACAAACGCGAGGAGCATGGTTTGGCCATGCGCGGCGACGCGGTTCTGCCTGATGAGCCATAGTCCCATGAGCAGCAGCACCGTGGCGGTCGCATTGAGCGTCGCATTGACATGGACGATTGGATGGACAGCGAGAAGTGTGTTCAACTCAATTTCTTTTTCTCGGAGTCGGTGACAATCAAATCCCGCGGCGGCTCCTCGGCGAGGCATTCAAGAAGTTTTTCGCGGAGCTTTCCTGATTCGTTCTGGCTCGTAGCGTCATACATGCCGCGCCTTTTTCCCGACTTATCAAACACGATCGCGTAATCCTGGTGCCCTTTGCGATAGAGGCCCAGATCCATGCCTCGGGCTATTCGCTGAGTGGTTTCCATGTCGGCACGGCAGAAGAGCCACCGCTCGGGATCGGCCTTCCAGCGGTCGGCATAAGCGCGAAGCGCTTCGAGCGTGTCCGTGTCCGGATCGCAGGTAACACTTACCCAGGTCACATCCTTGATCTCCGGCAAATTGTGCATGAGTTGGATGTTTTGGTTCAAGCGGATGCAATTGCCTGGGCAAGTGGTGAAAAAATAGGTGACGACCCACACCTTGCCTCGCATATCAAGAGATCGGAATAGCTGGCCGCTGCGTTCCGTGAGTTCAAATTCCTTAAGGGGAGGGCCGACGACATCGGCGGGAATCGCCTGCCCACGGTTCAACTCGAACTGGCGGACCTGATACCATTTCCATGCGCCGTAGGCCATCACAAACAATACCGCGAGCGCCAGAAAGAATGGCAGCGCAGCGCTGGACGGGGTGTCCTTGGCCAAGTCCGTGGACAAACCGGATTCGACCGTTCGATCGTTCGTGTGGTTTTCGGAGTGGTTGTTCACAACAGGTCTCCGGTGGATCTCGTGCCGGCAATCCGCCAGGCGGCGGCAAGGGTCACGGCGGCAAAGGCGAGCGAGACCAGCCAGCACACGGCGAGCGAGGGCAAACCGGTCGCCGCATCAGCCCCCGTCGAGTGCTGCAAGTAGTGCCGCAACCCCGCCACCCCATAGGTGAGCGGATTGAGGCGAATGATCCAACCTAGCCAGCCGCCGACGTTACCGGGAAAAAACGCTCCGGAGAGGAGCCACATCGGCAGCAGGAGAACGCTCATCACGGCATGAAAACCTTGCGAGGAATCCATTCGCCAGGCAATTACAAAACCGAGGGCCGTCAGGGCGACGGAGATCACGGCCATCAGCACCAGCGCGGCTACGATGCCGGGAATCGTTGGGCTAACCTGCTCGACGGTCAACCAGCCCAAGATCAAGAACAGCATGCCTTGCAGCATGGCAATGGCCGCCCCGCCAAGCACTTTGCCAAGAACCATCGACCAACGCGGGATGGGGGCCACCAGCACGCCTTGCAGAAATCCTTCACTGCGGTCTTCGATGATCGAGATCGTGGCGAAGATGGCCGTGAAGAGCAGGATCATCACCAGCGTGCCGGGGAAAAAATGGGCATAATCCAGGTTGTTCGATTGCAGCCCCGCGCTGAACAGCAGCCAGAAAATAATCGGCTGGCCGAGCGCGCCAAAAACGCGATTTTTCTGGCGGAAGAATCGCACCAGTTCGCGCTGGCAAAGCGTACTCACCACGGGCCAAGGCCGAACGGTCGCTATGGATTGAGGGTCGCTGTTATTCATGATCGTTGTGGGCGTCTTCCAGGAAAATGCAGCGCATGTGGATGTGAATTCACTGTGTCTGGGCGACTCGCTCCGCTGCGCGTCGCGGCTAAACCTTTTCTTTCTTTTCTCTGCGGTCTCTGCTTCCTTCTGTAATTTCTTCTACCTGTCCATCACTCCAGAATTGGTGACCGGTGATGTGGATGAATACGTCCTCGAGCGTCGGCTTGCCGAGGGTGATTGAGTCGATGCGGTCGGGAAAAGCCTCGACGAGGCGGGCGATCCATAGGTGGCCATCGGGTTGTTCGAGCCGCACCGAGCCGTTGAGCACCATCGGGCGGACGTTGAATTGTTCCGCGATCGCAGCGGCCAGGGAGGCGGGGTCGGTCGTAAGGATGGTGATCGCGTCGCCGCCCACCGAAGCCTGCAGCGCGGCCGGTGTATCGAGGGCGGCGAGCTGACCGCGGTGCATAATCGCGATCCGGTCGGCTCGCTTGGCCTCTTCCAGGAGGTGCGTGGTCAGCACCACCGTGACACCGTCGCTGGTCCGCACCTGCTCAAGGTACTGCCACAGGTCGCTCCGCGCGCCAGGATCGAGACCGGTGGATGGCTCATCCAGCAACAGCAGCCGGGGGCGATGAAGCATCCCCTGGGCCAATTCAACACGTCGCCGCAGGCCGCCGGAAAGCTTTTCCACCAAATCGCGTTTGCGATCCGCCAGGCCCAGCCGGCTGAGCATTTCGTCAATTCGCGAGCGGAGCTCACGGCCACCGAGTCCATAAAGCCGGCCGCCATGTGTCAAGTTCTCCAAAACGGTAAGCTTTTTGTCGACACTCGGCGCCTGAAACACAACGCCTAGCTCCGCGCGGATCGCGTCCGGCTCGCGTCGCAGATCGTGGTCCAGAATCGTCACATCGCCCTGCTGGAGAGGAATGAGCGTCGAGAGAATGCGAAAGAGCGTTGTCTTGCCGCTGCCGTTCGGGCCTAAGAGCGCGAAGACTTCTCCCGCTGTCACGTTGAAAGTCAGATCATGGATCGCCTGGTGCTCGCCGTAGCGATAAGCCAGGTTTGTGATCTCGATAGCA
>JAKEGR010000430.1 GCA_022615465.1 Planctomycetota bacterium
GGCCGGGGGAGAAGGAAAAACCCAAACCAAAGTCGAACCAGGTTCAGGAGTTCTGCGGGTCGGCGCTCTGGTCGAGTTCGAGAACCCTGTCCCACCAGCGGCGTGCCCACTGCGGATCGAAATTATCCGCGCCGACAATCACCGTCGGGATGCGCTGGGCTTTCTCAGGGTTAAGCAGGCCGGCGAGCAGGGCGGCTTCCGTCTCGCGGATCAGCTTGCGCCGCCATGCGTCCAGGAGCGGAAGTGCGCGGCGACGCCAGAGGATCATCCACGACCGTCGCTTTCTTCGGCTTTCCCTTCTTCGGCCATGGCCAAATGATGATTGAGGTTCGACCAGTACGCCGCGATGCACGCGGCCACCCCGACCGCGACGAACTGGATGGGCGGCACCCGCAGAAAGTTGCTCGGCGGGACGCTCATGGGAAGATCCTTCGAGTCCGACTGCATGGCCGCAAACGCATAGCCGGCGATGCACATGAGCAACACGGTCAGCACGTACCAGTGGATTCCGCGAGAGGGCACCACGCGGAAGGCAAAAAAGCAGCCGAGCCAGACCGAAGCGGCCACCACGAAGATGACCTGCGTGTGCCGGGTTTCGCGGCTGTTCATGCCGGCCCCAATGATGGCAAAAGCCAGCAGGGCGATCGCAAGCGCGATCGGCGCAAAGGCGGCCAGCGGGAGATTGTTCGTGCGGATGGCAGGGACATTCTCGCGGGGCTGCGTGCCGGGAAAGCACCACCGCATCACCACACTGGCCATAAGGAACGACAGAGCAAGGACGACCATCCATACGCAGGCTTCGAAGAGCATCTGCATGGCCAGGCCGCCGGTGCCCAGCTCGGACGAGCGCGCGGCGATCAGGAGCGATTCGGCGGTGCGCCCGCGCAGCGACACGACGGCCAGGCCGAACGCCGCTGCAAACGGACCGGCATAGGGCAGCGAGCGACCCACGAGGACGGTGCCGATGGCCGAGGCGACCATGGCGAGACCTGCGGCCTGAATCCACATGCTTGTCGAGCTTGTGCGAAGCATGAGGCTAACGGCTCCGTAGGGATCGTCCGGGGCCATCGCCATCCAGCCGAGCGTCAGGAAAATCCCGGCGGCGACCGCCCAACTCGCCCACAGGGCGAGCTTGTCCAGGAATGTGAGGTGCCTAAGCGGCTCAAGCTGCTGATCAATTACATCTACAACTACGCCGACAGGAGAGCCAGCAAAGGGATTTCTCGCTGTCACGCTTGCAGCCCCCCGACTTCGTGGCGGCGCAGCAGTTGCTGGATCGCGGTGCGCTGTTCGGCGTCGAGCGTGCAGAGCGGAAGCCGGAACTCCTCCTGGATGAGCTTGCACATGGCCATCGCGGTCTTGATCGGCAACGGGTTGGGCCCGCAGCGGGCCAGACCGTGTGCGAGATCGCTGACCCGGCGATGATGGGCGCGGGCCGCATCGAACTGTCCCGAGGCCGCAGCCGAAACGAGCGACTTCATGAGTTGCGGGAGCAGATTGGAAAGAACGCTGATCACGCCGACGGCGCCCTGGGCCATCATTGCCAGCGTCAGTGCGTCGTCGCCGCAGAGCACGTCGATGTCGCAGCGGGCGAGCAGGTCGGTGACGTGCTCAGTCGAGTTCGAAGCGTCTTTGAGAGCGACGATGCTGGGGAATTCCTTCCGCAGCTTGACGACCGTGTCGTTGGCGAGGTGCACGCCGGTCCGCGCGGGGACGTTGTAGAGCACGATGGGGATGGTCGTCTCCTTCGCAATGGCCGCAAAGTGCTGGAACATTCCCGCCTGCGTCGGGCGGTTGTAGTAGGGGGTCACGATCAACGCCGCCTGTGCCCCCAATTCTGCGGCGCGGCGCGTGCGGCGTACGGTCGAGGCGGTGTCGTAGGTCCCCGTCCCGGCCATCACCGGGCAGCGGCCGTTAGAGCGGGCGAGCACGCGGGTGAGGATCGTTTCCTGTTCCTCTTCGGTGAGGGTTGGTGCTTCACCGGTGGTGCCGCAGGCGGCCAGCCAGTCGGTGCCCGCGGCGATCTGCCGATCGACCAGCCGGTCGAGCGCGTCGCCATCCACCTGTCCGTTGCGGAAGGGGGTGACAAGTGCGGTAATCGAACCTCGTATGTTCACGTCGTTTTTTCCAGTCACGGGATCTGCCTCCATGCCAAATCGAATCACTTCCGCGAATTCGCCGATCGCTAATCATATCCTACATCAAAGAGGTCATCTTCATCCATGCCGAAAAAGTGTCCAATTTCGTGAAGCACGGTGGTGCGGATCTGTTCGACGATTTCGCGGCGGCTGTCGCAGATGGCCTCGATGTTACGCTGGTAAATCGTGACCCGGTCGGGGAGCTGAACCCCGGCCTCAACGCTCCGCTCGGTCAGGGGGGTGCCGTGGTAGAGCCCGAGCAATTCAGTGGGGTCGTCGATGCCCACTTCGGCCAGGTCCGTCGGGTTGGGCATGGTCTCCACGTCCACGACGATGTTGTCGAGGTAGGAGCGAAACCCATCGGGGATTTCCGCGATAGCCTGGCGAACAAGCTGTTCGAATTCGTCGGTGGAAACTTTCACATCAAGCAACCAATCGGGGCGTCAGAGGCCCGAGACTTTCTTGCGACACCCTGCGGCTTGGACTATATAGCCGAGGCGCGTCGACTTGTAGGGGAGGTGGCAAGGGAGGCTCATCGTGATCCGTTTCGCAAGGAATTCACGTTTCGTCGTGTTCGTTCTGCCGGTTTGTGCCCTTGCGGGGGTGCTCGAAGGGTGCAAGGCCCCGAGCCTGCTGATCACGCCGGTGTCGGGAAAGAAGGATCTCGACGAGACGGAGATCCTCCGGGACGGCGTGCTGACGCGGGACAAGGTCGTTCTGATCGATGTCTCGGGAATGATCCGCAACGCCGACAGCGGCTTCATCCTCAACCCGAGGGACAACCCGGTGAGTGTGTTGCTTGAGCATCTCGACAAGGCCTCGTGCGATTCGGCGGTCAAGGCCGTGATTCTGCGTATTAACTCGCCCGGCGGCACGGTGGTGGCCAGCGAGCTCATGCACGACGAGATCATGCACTTCCGCGAGACGACCGGAAAGCCGGTGGTGGCGGTGATGATGGATATGGCCACCAGCGGCGGGTACTACATCGCGTGCGCATGTGACGAGATCGTGGCCCAGCCTTCGACGGTGACCGGGAGCATCGGTGTGCTGATGCTGATGTTCGATGCGACCGGGACGATGAACAAGATTGGGCTTCGGAGCGAAGCGATTACCTCGGGCAAGTTCAAGGATGCGGGTTCGCCGTTTAAGCCGCTTGCGCCCGAGGATCGGGAACTTTTCCGCAACATGGTCATGGATATGTACGAGCGGTTTGTTTCCGTCGTAAAGGCC
>JAKEGR010000431.1 GCA_022615465.1 Planctomycetota bacterium
GACCCGCTCACGGCGAACGACTGCCGCTCCCTCGGCACCTGGCAACACGCAACCTTGCATCGAGGCGGCCACCGCGCAGCCAACCAGACAGTCCAGCCAGTGGTTATCAGCACGTTCGGGACGCAGCTTCCACTCGTCCACGGTTCGGCCGCGACCCTCGGTCTTGACGCGATACTCGGCCGTGAGATGCTCAGCCAAGAGGCGATGCATGTCCGGGCTGTCGCCGAAGAGCGACATGCAGCCGCGGTCCCCCATCGTCACGGCAAATCGCGCATGCACGAAGGACTTCCAGAAGTTGGTATCGTAGACCACGTGGCGCACGGACCGCTTGCCGTGGACGCTTGGCATCCGCCAATTGTGACCGATGCGGTCGCCCGGCCGCCGCTTGTACTCACTAAACGGCTGGCTCGCCGCCCCGACGTACCGCCCGTGGCTGGGCAGGACAACGGAGGCGTGGGCCGACTGGCGGCAGAACTGGTAGACCACGTCCGTGCTCGACCCCCAGTTGGCATCGATGAAGCAGCGCTCGATGCGAAGCATGGCCCCGTCATCGCGGCGCCACTCGCGCGGCAGCAACTGGCCGGCGAGCGCTTCGAGGCCTGCGTAGATCGAACCCTCGAGGCCCGTGGACTTCGTGGCAATCGCAAGCGTCTGCCGGGCGTCCCGTAATGTGAAATACGGCCGCCGTTGGTCGGGATAGGTTCCGTAGTCGACGACATACCCGGTAAAATCGTCCTCCCACGCAGCCACGACGTAGTACAAGAGCGACGCCTGCACATCGACGAACATCGTGAGATGATTGCAGCCGATCGGCACGGCGCGGCGCTCGATGCGGTTGGTTTTGGCGGCGATCTGGTCGGCGGTCAGCTCGTCCCCTGCGACCACATCCGCCGGCAACGGCTCGTTCTGGTACTCGGCGAAGAAGGCGGCCTCGTCCCGCAGCTTGAGATTCATCGCGTGCTGGATGGCCGACAGCTCGTCGTGGTTGTGCCGTTCGGGCCAGGCGACGACCGCGCCCGCGTCCATCGCCTCGCGATGGACGGCGTAGAACTCGGTCGCCTCTTCGCCGGCACGACCGCTCCGCATGCTTTCGGCCCGCAGTTCGGCGTACCGCTGCCACAACTTTTCGTCCGTGGGGAATGAGTAGACCATCTTGGTCCGCTCGCCGTTCCATTCCGGATGTTTGTCGCGATCGAGGATGCTGTCCGCCATGTCGGCGGGCCGAATCACCGTGCAGGGCATGATGCCGCTGATCTTTTGGCCGGGGCCGGCAAGGCCGAGCACGGCGCCTGCCAAAATGCTCTCGCGCGTGGCGCACTGCGAAAGCGACCGGGCCGACTCGTCCGTTTGAGGGTCGTCGAGGACCACCAGCGACGGCCGGACCGTCTTGCCATCGGCCCGTTTGTACTTCATGCCCCGAATCCGCCCGGTGATGCCGGCCACTTTCACGATCGCCCCGCTGGCCACGCTGTCGGGCATCGTGGGGAGCACGATTTCACGGGCCGTCCAGCCGATGTGGGTCCGGTCCCCTTGGTAGAGCTGGCCGTTGCAGCGATTGGCGATCCCGTCGAGGGCCTGGATCGGATAGACGACCTCGGGGTAGTCGGCCAGCAACAGTTCATTGCCGTCGAGTTCCGTCTTGATCGATTCGAGCATGTCCATCGCATGGCCCTCGTCGGAACCGATGAGACAGACGAACTCGCGGTGGCCGTTAAGCACGGCCCAGATGCAGGCGACCTCCGCCAGGCTCGACTTTCCGCTGCCCCTTGGCATCGCCATCGCGAAGAGGCCGCCCCGCAGAACGGCCTCCTCGATCCGAGCGATCACCTTCAAGTGATCGGGCGACCACGGCAGGTGAAACGTCAGCGGGAAGTACGAATCACAGAAGAAGCGGAAGTCGGCCGCCGCCTGTTCTTTTCGATCGGCGTCCACGACCGCCGGCAGGGAGCCGATGTCGCGTCCCGCGATGGCCAGCGCCACGTTCCGCGCGCGTGCCCGGTCCTTCATCTGCTCGTAGGAATCGCCTTCGGGCTTGGGCGTATGCCGCACTTCGACGAGCCAGGCAACGTACCGCAAGAGATCGACGTGCCGGCCGTCGCCGATCCGCAGTCCGGCCCGCGCACGATGGCGGTGGAGTTGCCGTTCACTGGTCACTTCGCCCAGCGGCGTGGAGTTCAAGAGGCGGCACAGCGCGCTCGGCCGTAATCGGCGGATGTCGTTAGCCATCGCGTTCGGCCTCCCGCGCCATGCGGCGCACCAGCCATGCGGCGTAATGGACCAGGTGGAGCGTCCCGTCGGCGTTGGTTGGCGCGCCGGCCTCGACGTCGGCGCGCAACATGGCCTCGGTAATCGGCCAGGTCGTGACCTTGGCCAGAATGGTCGCCGCGTCACTTAGCACGAGGGCCGCCGGATTCATGCCAGAACGGTGCAATTTGTCGAGAGATTCGGCCATTCGATGTCAGGGAAACATTGTTTTAATTCTTCGCCAGTTCGGCCAGGATTCGCTTGCTGCTTTTGGCGAATCGAGGTAACTGTGTAAGTGTTCAGTAGACGCATGAACATTACCACGAAAACGAAAGGACCACGACGATGACCACCTTCACCTGCGACGCCAAACGATTCACAAACGCTTGGGACGCGAGCGAATACGCCGCCGAACGCGGCGGCGACATGATCAGCATGCCAGGCGGCGTCTACCTGGCGATCAACGAAACGAACGCCAACCGCCTCGCGGAAAACGGCGGGCCGGAAACCATCCGAATCATCACTGAGCCGCGACGCGGCGGTTGGGTGACCATCGAAGCGGGCCGCAACAACTAACGCACCAACACGAAAGGGAAGGCCATGACTACCAACCAACAGCAACCGACAGACAGCGGGGCGATCGATCAGGCCGCGTTCAACAAGGTGATCCGCGACAACCTGTCGCCCGAGGGGATCACGGCGATCATCTGCTTTTTGCAGATCGCCGAAAACTACATGAAGAAGGCTGGAATCAACCCGGAAGCCAAACATGCGGTCGACCAGGCAGCTTGGTTCCGCAACACGCTGATAAACGACACGCTCGGCGTCGACGAGTACTACCGCGAACTGCAGCGATTCACGTACTGACCACAAGCCGAAACGCGCTGGCGACAGCGCGTCGCGGCGGGTGGTTCCCGCCGCCTGACGATGGCAACCAACCCAACCAACACGAAAGGGAAGACCATGACAACGACACGCACCAACACAGAGGCCCTTCAAGACGCAATCAGGGGATGCATGTCGCCCGAGGGCGTCACCATGCTCATCAGCCTTTTGCAAAACGTCGGCAACTACCGCAACGACGAAACCGACCACGACAAGGCGATCAGAGAAGTGGTTTGGTTCCGCAACACGATGCTCACCTTGGTCGGCGTCGACGAGTTCAACGAGCTGGCCGACGAACTGGGGTTGTAACGCGACAACGAACCCACCAACACGAAAGAGAAAACCATGACCTACCGTATCGAATTCGTAGACGACCCGATGACTGTAATGGACGCCGACGGCAACGGGCACGACGCATGCGTAGTCGACCCCAGGCAGCCGCGAGAAGCCGTAAATACCCTGGCCCACTGGGCCATCCCCTACAAGCTCGACGTATTCCAGGCGCTCCTGAAATTGCGGGCATACCTGCGGGCCTGCGCAACCAACAACTAGAACGAAAGGACCACGACCATGAGAACCAATCGAATCGAACTCGAAGGCAGCCACGGCCGAGTAGTCATCGAACATAAGCGCGGCTGGACCGCCATCCGCATCGACAGCATCACCACCAACCCACCCAAGGGCGAGCAGATATGGGAAACATGGCTCGTCGAATCCAACATCGTCACCGACGACCTGTACGCCATCGCCAAGCAGGTCCAGCGCCGCTGCGATGGCGTCGTCGGCACCAACGGCGACGTCGACGGGTACTACCGCGAGTTGCAGCGATTCCAGGACTGACCCACCACTACCAACACGAAAATGGCAGCCATAGAAGGTAACGTCGCGATGACCACCGCACTCGAAAACCTGCGGCCAGGCACCCGGTTTCGCCTGGTCGGCCCGGATGGCCACCAAGCCATCATGGGCCAACTGCTCGACGCGAACGATAGTTTCGCCGCCGTGCGGCTGGACGGGCCGGATATCAATGTTGAGTTCGTTGATTGCCAGGGCAAAACCCGGACGTTCTGGGCCAACCGTGGCAATCGTTCTTACTGGGCACCGGCCACGTTGGTCGATCCCATCTGTTTTACCCCCCTCGAGGATAGTGACATGGCAACAACAACACGCAAAACGCCAAAGACGAAGAAGCTCGACGCCGCCCTGGCCAAGAGGACCAAAGCCAAGGCAGCCGCGAAGAAGGACGACAAGCGAACGGGCGAGGCGCCCCGCAGCCAACTCGACCTCGAAGAGACGAAGAAGCTCGAGGCGGCTCGAGCGAAGAAGGTGAAGAAGGCCGAGGCTGCAACGCCCAAGAAGCTCAGCCTGATCGACGCCGCCGCTCGGGTGCTCGCGACCGCCAAAGGCCCGATGAACGCCAAGGAGATGATCGAGGCGATCACCGCGGAGGGGTTGTGGTCGAGCCCCGCCGGCAAGACGCCCCACGCGACGCTCTACAGCGCGATCTTGCGGGAGATCGGCACGAAGGGGAAGGACGCCCGGTTCACCAAGACCGAACGGGGCAAGTTCGCAGCACAAGGATCCAAGCCATGAAGACCCACATATATCGCGGGCGATGCCACGTATGCCGTAAACGCACCGACCATGCCGAGAAGGTCGGTAACCTGGTAGGCGTCGGAAACGACGCCTACCAGAAAGTCGAGCGACGATGCCTGACCTGCGGGAACGTAGTGCGGGCAGAGCGGTATCCCGATCTGC
>JAKEGR010000432.1 GCA_022615465.1 Planctomycetota bacterium
TGTATCGGGCCGCAAGAAAGACATGATCATCGTGGGCGGCGAAAACGTGTTCGCCCGCGATGTCGAGAGCGTGGCCGATGCCCTGCCCGGCATCCGCTCCAGCAGCGCGATCGGCATCGAAGACAGCGCCTTCGGGGAGGTCGTGGTGCTGGCGGTCATTCTGGAAGATCCCTCGCTTGCGGAAGAGACCATCATCGGCCGGTTGCGGCCGCGGCTGGCCAGCTTTAAGCTACCGCGCCGCATCTATGTGTTCGATCAATTTCCGATGACACCGACTGGAAAGATTAAAAAGCATGAGATCCGCGCGGAAATCGACCGGCGCCGGGCGGAAGCCGCAGCCGCTAAATCCGGACGGGCGGATGCATCGAGTTCGACCGGCGATGCCGTCCGCGCGGCGTTGCAGGATACGCTGGGCGAAGAGTTCATGACGCACTGCGACCCCGAACGTTCGCTGCTGGAACTCAATGTCGACTCCCTGGGCATGGCGAGCCTGATTGGTGCCCTTGAAGAGGTTTTCGAGATCCAGCTGCCGTACTGGTTCATCCTCGAACACGACAGCGTCCATGCTCTGATCGACTTTTTTGAACGTCCCGCCGATCAGCGCGAGGCTCTTTTGGCCGGACGCGGCGAAGCATTCGGGCCTGAGGTTGAACCGGAGCCCGAGGAACGCACTCGTTCAGGGCCTGCGCCGGATCGTGCACTGGCGAATGTTCTGCTGCAATTCGCCGGACTCCTGCTCCGCCCCGGGCTTGCCCTGGTAAGCCTGCTTCCCCCGGTGTGGGCCGGCGTTCAGATCGTTCAGAGGTTCGGGTTTGGCGCCGCCTTCGCGGTGGCGCCATTGTTGTTGTTTGGCACCTCTGTGCTGGCCGTCGGTTACCTTACGCTTGCCAAATGGCTCATTGCTGGCCGCCTCAAGCCGGGCTCCTACGAGGTGGGTACGCCCTTTTTCTACCGCTGGCTGATGATCCACAATCTGTTCAATGCCACAGCGTCTTTCCTGGGTCCGTACCGGGGGACGGCGCTGTTGCGGGTATTCTTTCGACTGTGCGGAGCGAGGCTTGCGCGCGGCGCCGACATCCAGACGCTGTTCATTGCAGAGCCGGATCTGGTCTCCGTGGGTGAAGCGACCGTCGTCGAGCGCAAGGCCAACCTGCAGCCGAGTCTTGTCGCCAATGGTCGACTCGTGCTCGCACCGATCAATATCGGCCGCGACAGCGTCATTGGCTTTGGCGCTTCCCTGGGCCCTGACACCGATATTCGGGACCACGTTTTTGTGCCGCCTCTGGCCGAGGGGCAGGCCGCAGCGCGCGACGGCGTCGACCAACCGCACCATGCCCGGGTTAGCGGGTTCCTGAGCGCCATCACGTTCGTTGCCATCGGCTATCTGTGCGCCGGGGCACTGCTTCTGAGTTTTTTCGCGACCGATGAACTGCTGGCCGTTTTCGGCGTCGATCTCGCGCGGTTTCATTTTTACGGCCCGCTGACGGACACCGCCGTAGTTCTGGGCACGGTCGCGTTCGCGCGTTTTGGGATTCTACCGATCATCTATTTTGTGTTCGTTGTGCTGATCAAGCGTTTGTTGCTTAAACCGTTGGCACCTGATTTGGATTACGCCGAACAGGGCGCTTATCGCCGATACTGTGACTGGCTTTACGGACGTCTGATCGACGTGCCGTTTTTTGACTGGGCAATTCAAATCACCAATATGAGCGCGCTGACGGTGGTCCAGTATCGTCTGCTGGGGGCCAGAATCGGCAAACACACATTCTTTACGGCTCCCTATACGACCGAACCGGAGTTGCTCAATATCGGAGACGAGGCCATGATTGCGGGCAATGTGGCCCTGTTCCCGGCCAACCGTGGCGCGGGACGCGTCGCCGCGATTACGCTGGCGCGAAAGGCTGCGGTAGCCAATTCATGCATCCTGCACGGTGGCGTGGAAATCGGCCGCGACAGCCTGCTTGGAGATCTCTCCGTAACTCCACCCGGATTCGTTTTGCAATCCCAAGCCATCGCGGCGGGCTATCCGCCGCGGATTGTCGGCAGAACGGATTTCGATTCCTCCGCCCTGGGCGGCGTGCGGTTTGTGATGATGCAGACGGTGCTGGTCACATTGCAATTGATCTTTGGCCTGGGCGCGACCGTGCTAAGCTGGATGGCGCTAACGCCGGTCATTGCGTTACTCGACGAGACCGGTCCATACTGGTGGGAGTTTCCCACCATCGGCCCCTTGCTGCTGCTGGCCCCCAGTATCTTTACCCTGGCGGCCATACCGATTGCGAAGGTATTGCTGGTGCGTCGCTTCACTCCCGGGGAGTATCCCCTGTTTGGGTGGCTGTACGTACGCTGGGTGCTGCTTGAAACGCTGCTGGGGCGGGTCGAGGAAAATACCACGAGTCAGTTTAACGGAACCCTGTTTGCGCAGTTCTTTTACGAATGCATGGGAGCACGGGTCGGCGATTCGGCTTTCCTGATGGGATCGCCGATTGGCGGGGAATTCGATCTGAAAATCATTGGGTCCGGTGCTTCTCTCAATCACCAGAGCAAGATATTCGCGCAAGGGGGTATCCACTTGGCCCCACCTGAAGCTGAATATTGTGTACCACCGTTAGATCCTATTCCCGACGATGCCACGAA
>JAKEGR010000433.1 GCA_022615465.1 Planctomycetota bacterium
GTGTGGTCTTCCATGCTCGACTCGATGCATCCTCCGCGGCGACTCTCATGTGGCTGCGGTTTTCTGGCCCTGGCAGGTGGACCCTGTGCGCACAATCCGCCAATGGCGAAATCACAGGATCATCCCATAGAGATATAGGCCGTGGGCAGGGGGTGGTCAAAGCCTCGGCGTGGGGGATTGCCAGTTGTGCCGGTTGTGCAACTTGTAAACACCGCGGCGTGCCTGTTCCCTTTTTCAACGGGCTGGAACCTCGAGGTTCACGACACTCTGCGGCACGAGACCGGTCAGGCATTGGCCAACCTGATACGCCGCTCGCCGCCGCAAATCATCGACTGATTTCGTAGAATAGAAGGCCGCATGAGGCGTCACGATCACACGAGGATCATTATATGGCGGCCGCGCAAGATCGGGTGGCTCAGGATCCTGGACGTCGAGGGCCGCCCCAGCCAGGCGATTGGCCGCCAGAGCAGACGCCAACGCGGCATGATCCACCAGCCCGCCGCGGGCCGTATTGATGAGAAATGCCGATGGTTTCATCCGGGCCAATTCTGCCGCACCGATCAGATGGCGCGTTTGGTCCGTCAAGGGCAGATGCAGCGAGACAAAATCGCTCTGCGAGAGTAGTTCGTTGAAGTCAGCCCACACGACACCAGCGACAGGGTTGCGGCACGAACGACTCGTGGCGACGACATGCAGTCCGAGCGCCAGCGATTTTTCGGCAACTCGCCGGCCGATCTGGCCAAACCCGACGATCCCTAGCGTTTGGCCGGCAATCCGCTCCAGCGGGAGGCCCGCGGAAAGATCGTAGCGGCCAGAACAGGCATGGGCGTGATAAACGTGGAGTTTTCGCGCCAGTGCAAACAGCAGTGCAAGCGTGTGTTCAGCAACTTCCGTCAAACAGTAATCGGGCACGTTGGTGACCGGGATGCCGCGCGCCGTGGCATGCCGCACGTCGATGTTGTCCAACCCAATGCCTAGCCGGGCCACAATGCGACAGTCGGACGCTGCGTCGATCACCGCCGCGGTGACCTTGGCCCAGGTCGTCATGATGGCATCGATGCCGCTGGCGAGTTCGATCAGCGTCGCCTCATCGCCCGCCGGTGCCACGATCAGCTCTGCATCATATTCAGAGAGAACGGATCGCTCGATTTCCAGATCGGGCCATGCGTAATCCGTCATCAATACGCGATATTTAGGCATTGCCAGAGAAGCATGAGTTCAGCGGACGAAGGTTCCGACGCCGTCAACGAGGGAGTTGACTCGACTCGGGCACTTTGCGACTGGACGAAGTCATTGCCTTGAGTTCTGCGGTGAAGTGTTCAGCAATCACGGTGCGGCGCAGACTCAGTTTCGCCGTCATCTCACCGCGGTCGATCGAGAAGGGTCGATCGAGCAGCGTGAAGTAACGAACCTGTTCCTCGCGGGCGGCCGCGCTTAACTCGCGGCTAATCTCCTCGGCAAACAGCTCCCGCACTTCCGGATGATTATTGACCGGCTCGCCGGATGCTCGATTCCAGCCGGCTACTGCCTTGCTCTGCAATCGCGCGAAATCCGGGACGATGAGCGCCACCAGCGCACTCTGCCCTTCGCCGAAAACCACTGCCTGCTCGATCAGTGGCGAGGCGGTGAGCAGGTTTTCCACGCGGGTCGGCACCGCCTTCTTGCCGGTCGAAAGCACGATCAACTCCTTCTTGCGGCCAAGGATCGAGAGAAATCCGTCGGCGTCGAGGCCGCCCAGATCGCCCGTGTGGAGCCACCCGTCGCGGATCGTTTCCGCCGTGGCTTCCTCATCCCGCCAGTAACCCATCATGATATTTGGTCCGCGCGCCAGAATCTCACCGTCCTCGGCAATCCTAACGTCGACGCCGGGCAACACCCGGCCAACCGCCCCCCGGCGCGCCGCGCCGGGAACCGACATGGAAATCACCGGCGAGGATTCCGACAGCCCATAGCCGCACAAAATAACCACACCTCGTTCGGCGTACCAATCTTCCACTTCGGGAGCGAGCGGCGCACCGCCGCTGAAGAGATGTTCAACGCGCCCGCCGAATACGGCACGAACCTCGGCCGATTCGTCGGCTACGCCGCTGGTTCGCACCTGGTCCGCGATCCGCTGGTAGAGATACGGCACGACGTTGATCGCCGTCGGCCTGGCTAACTGGCAATCACGCTGGAATGTCTCGCGACTTTCGGACAACACGAGCTGGGAGCCAGCATAGACCCAGGTGTACAGGTCACACGTGCGGGCATAGATGTGGCTCAGCGGCAGGATTCCGAGTCGTCTCATGGCAGAGTTGCCACCATAGGCATCACAGGTTGCCTTGGCATTGGACGCCAGATTCCCTTGGCTGAGCATGACGCCCCGCGGCCGGCCTGTTGTGCCAGAAGTGTAGAGGATCGTCGCCAGGCCGTCGGGGGTTGAGAGCCGGCGGTTGGGGGCCTGGGGAATCGCTGGTGCCATTGGCTTATCCAGCAGTGTCGTCTGCCTGCCATTCGCTTGATCGCCATGCAAAACGACGGGCACGTTTCCGGGCAATTCCCCGACAAACTTCGTCAATAATTCCGCGTTTGACGCAAACACAAGCTGCGTCCCGCTGTCGACAATCTGCTCGGCAATCTGTCTTCCTGAGAGCGTCACTTGAATCGGCACATGGACCGCGCCGGCCAGATGCACCGCCAGGTCGGTAATGATCCACTCATACCGATTTTCAGAGACTTGCGCGACGCGATCCCCCGGCTCAATGCCCGCGGCGCGAATCTCCGCGGCCAGCCGTTTCGCGTCGGCTGCCACTTCGCGCCAAGTGCGCCAGTGCAACTCCCCTGCCTTGATAAAACCCAACGCACGCTCGTCGCCGCGGCGCGCGACGGTTGCCTCAAAAAAAGCCGGAATAGTAAGTGCCAGGCCCACCATGAAGCACATCTTCCCACACGGCAACCGTAGGATCAACCAGTTGGGAGGAAAAAC
>JAKEGR010000434.1 GCA_022615465.1 Planctomycetota bacterium
AGGAAACCATCGACGTAGTGAACGGCCGGGAGATAACGATCATCTGGAGCGGCGACAGCATCCTGGCAATGAGCGACATGAATTCGCCGATGCCGCTGTTTTCCGATCCGAACAGTTCGGTGGGATCTGGCTCTGGCGGCCCGACGAATCAGGCTCCACAGGTAAGCGCCGGAGCCGACCAATCGATTTGGCAGAACAGGTTGGCAACACTAAGAGGCACGGTGAGCGACGATCAGTTGCCGTCCGATCCGGGGACGGTGGCGGTGGACTGGTCGCTGATTTCTGGACCGGGAACGGTGGCCTTTGCGGATAGCTCGTCCCTGGACACGACAGCACAGTTCAGCACGCCGGGCGAGTATGTGCTTGGCCTTCGCGCGGACGACGGCGAGCGAACCGCAACCGACGAAATCACGATCCGCGTTGTCGATGCTTCCGCGCCAATCACCATCGCATTTCAGGACGGCGTCTTTCCAACGCTGAACTACTCGGGAACTCGCGACACGTACCTCCACGGCAGTTCTTCGAAGGTCAACAACAACTATGGGAAGAAAACCACATTGCTGGTCGACGGGTCGCCCGATGTTGCCGCGTTGATGGCCTGGGATGTGAGCGCGATTCCGGGGGAGAGCGACGTGGTTTCCGCCGCGATTCAGTTGAACATCACCGACAAGACATCGCATGGTTACGCCGTGTACGCCCTGGATCGGGCATGGGATGAACTGGCCGCCAACTGGAACCAGGCCGCCAGTGGCGACACCTGGTCGGCTGCAGGCGCCAATGGTCAGGGGGATTATGACGCGACCGTATTGGGCCAATTGTCGCCGCGGAGCAAGGGCCTCTATACCTTGCCGCTGAATGATGCCGGCCTGGCCGTCGTGCGGACTTGGATTAACGACTCCGATGCCAACAACGGACTGATTCTCAAGGACTTCGCCTTCGCCTCGGACAATGTGTTGTTTAGCACCCGAGAAGCCGCCAGCCCGACAAAGCGACCCAAGCTGGTGGTGACGATTCGGCCCCCCGACGATTCGGCCCAGTCCAGTGTCATGAATTCTCTGCAATCCGACACGGCCGCGATCCAACTGCCCCAGTTAGGTGCGGGCAGCTATCTGGCAATTCAGCCAATGGCACAGTACATTCCGCCGCGAGTGTATGCCGGGCCGGACCAAATCCTTCAATTGCCAAACGCAGCCACTTTGAACGGAATGATCACCGTGGATCCAACCATACCGGCAACCGTCACGACTCGATGGACGGTAGTTTCCGGCCCCGGAACGGTAACGTTTTCTAATAGCAGTTCGCCCAGCGCGACCAGCGTATTTAGCACGGCTGGAACGTATGTGCTGCGATTAACGGCCAGCGACGGCGAAACGGAAGTTGCCGACGAGGTCTCGATTGTCGTCCAGGCCGTGGCACCGTCGCCGAATTACTCCACGCAGAGCCGGGTTCTTTCATCGCGCGTCGGCACGAAGTACATTCGGCGATAACCATTGCCGAATGCCTCTGGGGGAAGTGGATTGCGCCAAGCACGGACTTGATCGTCGCGTCAATTCGCGCTATCGGTTCGTTGGAGCAGTGCCTGCCAGATGTCGGAGACTCCCAGCAGGCTGGCAAACTCCGCGAGGTAAGTGCGATCGATCATGTCGCCGCTGATTTTCACTATGCCCGTGATGTCGCGGAGGTGTTTCTCTGATCCTCCTTCGCTGTAGTAGACAAGCTTGCCCAGAATGACGTCCTCCGGCGCGGCAACGGACACATCATGTCCGGGAAACAGCGGCACGCGTTTGCGGCGACGCAGTTGAGCCACTGCCCAGGGCATTTCGCCGGCAAGCATGAAGTCGATCTTGTTGCCCGAGGCCGGATGGATGATATTGAATTGTCGCGAGTGTTCAGTCGCTTCCCGAGCGGCGGCTTCGCTGACGTAGAATTCCGGTCCACGGAAGGCGCGGCAGAGCGGCTCCACTTGCGCCGGTTTGAGGTCGACGAGAATGTCGATGTCTTGCGTGAACCGCGATTCTCCCCAAACACCGCTGGCAAATGAGCCGACGAGGGCGTATGGGATTCCCAGTTGGTCCAACGTCTGAGTCGCAAGTCGCAGAAGATCAGTCTGTTCCACCACACACGCGCCTGATGATCTCGGCATGTACCTGTGCTTTATTCCAATCTGGATGCTGATAACGAATGCCAGCCGCGGCGAGTAATCGCGCGGTCCGATTTGCCGCGGCAATCATCTCGACGCGCTCCGCCGGTGTCTTCTTGCTCAGCACGTCGGCAAGCCGGTCATCAACGACCTCAATGCAGTCAGGAATGATTTTTCGACCCATGCTGACGACTCCCAGACATGTATCGCCTCAGTATACCACAGCTTGTTCGCTGGGTTCCAGCATACACGTTCTATCAGCAGGGCCGATCAGTTTGTTCATTTTGGATTGCCAAGCGGTGGGTGGCATGGCCTTGGAGGTCCGCCGACGTGGCCATGTTTCTGCGCGATTCCGCGTGCCGACGCGGACGTGGGCACGACACTCCAACTTATTCCGCTTGGAAAACTGATCGGTCCTACGCCTTTGCCAGCCTCGCTCATGTGCAAAAACGCCATTGCGAGATTATTTCGGGAACAGGAAGATTGCTGACAGATATTATGCCTGAAGCGTCGTGCCCAAGTTGTCCCATGAGTAGCCGGCAAATGCGTCCGCTCCTGAGCATGCTCCTGTTCGTTGTGGTCTGGGCACTTTGCGAGCACTCGTTCGGCGCAAGCCCGGCAGGGCCGCCTGTTACGCGGAGAGTTCTCCATAACCTTGACGGCGACTCGTGCCTGACGACGTGCGCCGGAGGTACCGAGCCGGTCGAGAGCGGGCGCGATCATCTCTTTGTCGCCACGCCGCTGACTGCGCCGGGAAGCTTTACCAAAGGCATCGAAGGCCCGGCTTGCGATGCCGAGGGGAATATCTACGCCGTC
>JAKEGR010000435.1 GCA_022615465.1 Planctomycetota bacterium
CCTTCTTGTGGATGTAGCCCGGCATGATGCCGATCTTGCACTCCTCCGGCGTGATCACGCCGGGACAATTCGGGCCGATAAGCCGCACGGCCTTGTCGCGAATGATGTTGTAGACGCGAACCATATCGACGACCGGCACGCCCTCGGTGATCGCCACAACGACGCGGCAACCGGCGTCGACGGCCTCCAGAATGGCGTCGGCCGTGAACGCGGCCGGCACGAAGATCATGGCCGCATCAGCCCCTTCTTTTTCGACGGCCTCAACCACGGTGTCGAACACGGGCACGCCGAGCACGGTCTGTCCGCCCTTGCCCGGCGTCACTCCGGCCACCAGCTTCGTGCCGTGCTCGAGGCAATTACGCGAATGGAATTCACCGGCCTTGCCGGTAATGCCCTGGCAAACCACGCGAGTCGCTTTGTTAATGAGGATGCTCATAGCATATCTCGGACAGGAATTAACCACCGAGGCACGGAGGACACGGATAAGAAGACGGGGGAAGCAAGGAGACACGCATATCGACCGCGATCCTGCTTGCCTCCCAGTTTCCTTGTCTGACCTGCTCCGCGCCCTCCGTGGTGAATAAAACTGATCTTCTATCGAGCCGCGGCGACAACCTTGTTGGCTGCGTCCGTGAGGTTCTTCACCGCGATGATGTTGACGCCGCTGTCGGCAAGGATTTTACGGCCTTGGTCGACTTCGGTTCCTTCCAGCCGCACGACCAGCGGCACATTGAAGCCAACCTGCTTGTACGCCTCGACAATGGCCGTGGCGATCGTCGTGCATCGCATGATACCGCCGAAGATGTTTACGAGCACCGCCTTGACATTCTTATCGGAAAGCAGGATGCGAAATGCTTCGGTCACCTGCTCGGTGTTGGCCCCACCGCCGACATCGAGAAAATTGGCCGGCTCGCCACCGTGCAACTTGATGAGGTCCATCGTGCTCATCGCCAGGCCGGCGCCGTTCACCAGACAGCCGATATTGCCATCGAGCTGCACGTAACTCAACCCCGCCTTGCCGGCCCGCAGTTCGTTTGGGTCTTCTTCCGAAAGGTCTCGCAGATCGGCCAACTGTCGATGGCGGAACAATGCGTTGTCGTCGGAACTGATCTTGGCATCGAGGGCCAGGAGGTCGCCAGACTTCGTCACCACCAGCGGGTTAATCTCGACCAGGCTGCAATCCAATTCGACAAACAGCCTGCAAAGCGAACGCATGAACTTCTCCGCCGAGCGAGCGCTCGAGCCGGCGAGATCCAGCTTCGCACAAAGCTTGCGAACCTGATACGGCTGCAAGCCGGCATCGGGATGGAAGTTTTCCTTAAAGATCAATTCGGGGGTCTTGGCGGCAACATCTTCGATATTCATGCCACCGGCGCTGCTGGCCATCAGCACCGGCAAGGCCGCAGCGCGATCGATTACGATGCCAAGGTACAGTTCACGAGCGATGTCGCAGCCGGCCTCGACGAGCACACGGCGGATCGTTTGCCCCTCCGGCCCGGTTTGAATCGTGACCAACTTATGGCCGAGCAGACGGCCAGCAACTGCGGCCGACTCATCGGCACTGCGGACGAGCTGCACCCCGTGCTGCGTGGGATCGTCCTTGATCGTTCCCTTGCCGCGTCCGCCGGCATGAATCTGTGCCTTCACCACGGCCAGCGAACCGCCAAGCTGTTTAAATGCCGCCGCGGCTTCGTCCGGCGTTCCGGCCACGATGCCTGCCGGCACGGCGACGGCGGCGTCGCGTAACAACTGTTTGGCCTGATATTCGTGAATTTTCATTCCACTTGTCCCAAAGCACCAAAAAGCGATGACCGCAACGAAGCCACCCATAGTCTTCTCGACTGGAGAGCCAAAAAACCGAAGGCGGGGTTCCCGTCCAGAGCGGCTCCCAAGGGAACGGTCGAGTATAGCGTTCAAATCGAGATCGGCAACCGGTAGGCGAGCCGCATCGAGGCTCCCGGAGGAGGAGGAAGGTGCCGAGAGGTGGAGTGAAATGGGCGGTGGGACTTCCAGCTTGCTGGATCGTTACTAGAATAGACTTGGCGATTGTGTACCTGGATTCTTGCTTTTCATTTTTCTTGTTTCATCGGGGCTTCCTCCGTCCTGGTTCTGTCGCTTTTCGTAACGTGATGAGGGCTGGTGATGAATTCTGAGCGGGAAGACCATGCACCGCAGCCGCCGAGTGGAAAACCACGAGGTCTTCGGGGAGAACTTCGCGGCGATCCTGCCGCGGCATTGCTTTCGCTTGCGGAATCGTCTTTCGATGGTGTCGTGGTCGTGGTCCCCGGCTCGTGGTGCATCGCTTACGCCAATCCAGTCATGGCAGAGTTGCTCGGCTGTTCGGCCGATGATCTGATCGGCGTGCCAATCGCTGATCTTTTCGAGGTTTCCCGGCCGGCAACCTGGCAGCAGAGTTTGGAACGGGCGGCTCTCGGCGACCATGAAGACGTCCCCTTCGAGGCCCGACTTCGGAGAACCGGAGCGGCCAGTCTATCGGTAGGGATTCGGTTGTGTCGCCTTGTCGTGGATGCCGCAACACTGATCGGCATTATCACGCGTACCGAGGTGACCGCTGCGGACGCAAGCGGTCGGCCGTCGCTGGCGCAGCGGGATCCTCTCACCGGATTGGCTGATCGCACGTTTCTAATGTCACGAATCGAGACTCTGCTGGCAGGGGATCGGGCGGCGGATCGACGGTTTGCGGTACTCTTCATCGACCTGGACAACTTCAAGCAAGTGAACGACTCGTATGGGCACCTGGCCGGCGATCGCGTGCTGAGCGAAGTGGCCCAGCGATTGGCTCACGCGTTGCGGGCCGGGGATCACATTGCCCGGTTCGGCGGCGACGAGTTCGTCGTGCTCGTGGAACATGTTGCTGAATGGGGCGAAATCGGGCCGGTTGTCGATCGCATCCGCGCGGCGCTGGCCGAGCCGATTGCCGTGCCGGATGGAATAACGACTCTTGGCGCGAGCATTGGCATAGCGGAAGCGTCCCACGAGTTCCAGACTCCGGAAGAGCTGCTGGCCGCGGCAGATCGGGCGATGTACGCCTCGAAGCGTGTCAGCAGCTAGCTGCCAGGAGGACAATCGCGGTAAACCTGTGTTCGGCATGATAGCACTTTCGAATTACCGACAGCGAATTAGCCGGCGTTGATAAAAGCGTCGAGTTTCGCTATCTTTTCCCTGTCTTTCGATATCTCGCCGCATGGATGCAAGGATCAAAATCATGAGAATTGCCGCGCTCACGCTGCACGGAGAACGAGGTTGGCCTGACCTGGTGCTGAATCCCGTCTCGCCGGGTTTGCATTGCTACTATGGTCCCCAGGGGTCGGGAAAAACAACGGCCGCTGCTTTCTTGGCCCATGTGTTGTACGGCAAACAGCCCTCCTGCGGATCGCTGTCTTCCGGGGCCAACGTGCTTGAAGGCGAAGTGCAGATCGAAAGTGGCAAAGAACACTATCGCTTGCGTCGCTATCACGACGGCACGATGGCCGGACGGCTCACGGTCGCGTCGCTCGACGCGTCGCCTGTCGACCGGAGCACGGTACATCAACTTCTGGGTGGATTGTCGCCAACGGTGTTGTCGCGACTATTTGCCATCAGCTTTGACGCCCCTCCGCCAGTCAGTTCCCTGTTGGCCGAAGAGGTGGCCCGCGAGTTTCAATCGTTCGATGGCGGCGAACCAGAAAACGGCCGGCGCTTGGCGGAGTTGGCCAGGCAGCGGGACACTTTGGCGGAAGAACTGGAGACTCGGATCGCAGCCGAGCGGCGCGTGAGCCACGAACTGGACGAGCAGTCGCGGGAACTCGATCGAACGATCCACAGCGTGCAGCAGGAAGTGGCGACCCTGGAGCAGCGGTTACGCGCGATGGAAGCCGCGTTGGCGGAAACCGACTCGCGGCTTCGATATCGTCGGTTGGAATTGAACACCGAGCTGCGTTGGAATGCGGTCGAGGCAGAAGACTTGGAACCTCAATTGGCCGAACTCGACGAACAGATTGCCCGCTGGCGCGCGACGCTCGGCGATTTGGCGAACCGCGAAGCGAGCGTACGCGCGCGGCTCGCCCAGGTGAAGCCTAGTGGTCTGGGCAATGGTTCGACGGTAACTGACCAGCGGGCGTGGCTCGCAGTCGCGCGGCAATTGGCAGCCGATTTGGACGGCGAAGTGGCTCGCTTGGCGCGGGCGACCTCGTCAGACCGGTGCGTGTGCCGCGATTCCCATCCACGCCTTCGTCCCATCGTCGAGACGATGCAGCGGCAACTCCAAGTTCTTGAATCACTCGTTGATCAACAGGAATTGGCCCTGCGGTCGACGGAATTTGAAGAGGAAGCCGGTCACCTGGCACGATCCCAGGCGGAGTTGCGGCGACAACTCGAACATTTGCTGGATCGACGGCACGC
>JAKEGR010000436.1 GCA_022615465.1 Planctomycetota bacterium
ACGACCTGCTCGCGGCGGCAAGGCGGGTTACCGCCCGACTCCAGCAGGAGCCGGGAGTCGTCGATGTGGATGACATTGGCGAGGCCCCCATGACGGAACTCGTGTTCGACGTGGATCAGGAAAAAGCCGCTCTGGCGGGCATTTCTGCTGCCGACATTGCCCAGTCTGTGCAAATCGCGATTACCGGGGATGCGTCGCTGACATTGCGGCAGGAAGGGGAACGGAACCCGCTGCGGCTCGTGTTTCGTCTGCCGCGCGCCGACCGATCCCACGTCCCCTCGCTGTCGCAGCTTCAGGTGAAAGGATCGGGCGGAGGACTTGTGGCCTTGGCGGAACTTGGGCAATGGCACGACAACCAGGTCGACCAGACCATCTACCACAAGAATCTTCGGCCCGTTGTCTATGTGTTCGCTGAAACCGTGGGCCGCCCGCCCGCCGAGTGCGTTGTGGATATTCAGGTCGACCAACAAGCGGCAACCGATGCGATGACGCAGGAGTCGGGGGGGACCACGGCACGACCTCTGAGCCAACGCACTTATTTTTCCCCCGGCGGCGGGCAGCCTTGGTCCGTTCCGCCAGGGATCGATGTGCGGTTTTCGGGCGAAGGCGAGTGGCAAATCACGCTGGACGTATTTCGAGACCTGGGGCTGGCTTTTGGCGCGGCGATGCTGATGATCTACATCATCCTCGTGGCGCAGACAGGCTCGTTTGCCGTGCCAATCGTTGTGATGCTGGCAATCCCGCTGACGGTCCTGGGTGTGATGCCCGGCTTCTATTTTCTTAACCAGATTTCGGGTCAAACGGTAGGCGAGTATGCGGATCCGGTTTTCTTTACGGCCACGGCGATGATTGGGATGATCGCGCTGGCGGGAATCGTAACCCGCGATTCCATCATCCTGGTCGATTTCACCCAATTGGCCCAACGGCATGGTCGTCCGCTGTTTGATGCCATCCTCGAAAGTCGCGTGGTCCGATTGCGACCCATCCTGCTCACCGCCGGCGCGGCGATGTTGTCGAGCCTGCCGATCACTCTGGACCCCATCTTTTCCGGATTGGGTTGGTCCCTGATCTTTGGCCTGGTTGCCTCCACGGCCTTCACGTTGTTCGTCATCCCCGTCACCTACTGGTTGTTGTACACTGGACAGGAGGGCCGAGAGACCGTTTCCTCCGATCGGTAATAGGAAGAACCAGCACGGTAACGAGACGAACCGTGGGAGACGATCGCCGGCTACTTCTATGTTATTGCGAGGCATATCATGAGACGTTGGAAGCCTGGTCGGATTGCCGTGTCGCTGGCCGTAGGACTGCTATTGCTTGGATCGATCGAGGCGATGGCCGCGGCCCCGCCAGCGGAAGACATCGCATCCGCCAACCGTTGGTATGAGCAGTATTTCGCGACCGATGAATCGCCGCGCGCGTTGCCGTTCTCGTTCGTCTATGGCGGCAAACCGTCGGCGGAATCGATTCCCCAGTGGAAGTTCGAGCGGCAGACTCGCGAACTGGACAACGGGCGGAAGCAAACCGAACTAGCGTGGACCGATGACACGACGGGCCTGCAAGTCCGCTGCGTGGCCATCAAGTACCGCGACTTTCCCACGGTCGAATGGACGCTCACCTTCAAGAACACCGGGGCGGCCGATACGCCGATCCTCGAGAACATCCAGGCACTCGATGTCGGCTGGCAGCGGGGCGGTGAGGGCGAGTTCCTGCTGCACCATGTGGTAGGCTCGCCGGGAAACGGGTCGGACTACGGGCCGCTGGAAACACCGCTCGGATCGGGCGTCAGCAAGCGGATCGCCGCCGCGGGCGGCCGGGCGACGAATACGGACATGTCGTATTTCAATCTTCAGTGGGGGGGCGAAGGCGCAATCCTCGCCGTCGGCTGGCCGGGGCAGTGGGCCGCGGAGTTCGCTCGCGATGGCGAGAAGGGGATTCGCGTTCGCGCCGGGCAGGAATTGACCCATTTCAAGCTTTTTCCGGGTGAAGAGGTCCGCAGCCCCTTGATCGTGATCCAGTACTGGAAAGGCGACCGGCTCCGTGCCCAGAACACCTGGCGACGCTGGATGATGGCCCACAGCATGCCCAAGCCCGGCGGAAAGCTGCCGCCGCCGCAATTCGTGGCCTCCAGCTCTCGGGCCTACGAAGAGATGATCAAGGCCAACGAAGAAAACCAGATCATGCACATCGACCGCTACCTGGAGGAAGGACTCAAGCTCGATTACTGGTGGATGGACGCCGGCTGGTACATCCAGCAGCAGGGCTGGCCGCAGGTGGGCACTTGGGATGTCGATCCCAAGCGATTTCCTCGTGGGCTGAAGCCGATCAGCGACCATGCGCACGCCAAGGGGGTGAAGATCCTCGTATGGTTCGAGCCGGAGCGGGTGGCCCCGGGTACGTGGCTCGCGGAGAATCATCCCGAGTGGATCCTTGGCGGGGCCGGCGGCGGGCTGCTGAACCTCGGCAACCCGGACGCCTTGAACTGGCTGACCAACCATGTCGACAAGCTCTTGACCGAGCAGGGCATCGACCTCTACCGCCAGGATTTCAATATGGACCCGCTCGAGCGTTGGCGCGGCAACGACGCGCCGGATCGGCAGGGGATCACCGAGATCAAGCACGTCACGGGCTACCTGGCGTACTGGGACGAGTTGCGGCGGCGGCATCCGGACATGCTCATCGACTCTTGCGCCTCGGGCGGGCGACGCAACGATCTGGAGACGATGCGCCGGGCCGTGCCCCTCTGGCGAAGCGATTATGCCTACGAGGCGATCGGCCACCAGTGCATGACCTACGGCATCTCCTTCTGGCTGCCCTATCACGGGACCGCCACAGTGGCCAGCGCGGCGGCGCCCTATTACGGCGGTGGATTCACGGCGGTCGAGCCTTACGCCTTCTGGAGCAATGCGGCGCCGAGTCTCGGCTCGGGCATCGATGTCCGCGTCAAGGAGATCGACTACAGCACGCTCCGGCGGCTCTACAACCAGTGGCGGCAAGTCAGCCGGTTTTACAATGGCGACTACTACCCGCTGACGCCCTACAGCCGCGAGAAGAACGTCTGGATCGCCTGGCAGTTCGACGCTCCGGATCGCGGCGAAGGCGTCGTGCAGGCCTTCCGGCGAAACGAGTGCGACGATGAATCGGCACGGCTGAAGCTCCTTGGCCTGGATCCGCAGGCGACGTACCTGGTCCGAGACCTCGACGCTCCTGACGACAAGGAGTTGGAGATGACCGGTCATCAACTCGCCGACCAGGGGCTTGCCGTGATCATCCCCAGGCAGCCCGGTGCGGCCGTGCTGGTGTATCGAAAGCAATGATCATCCGGCCATTATCACGGCACGGGATATCCGTCCGTCGCGGTCCATCGAGTGAAATCGCGGGCAATGGGTGGTATGAGAAATACCCGGGAGTTTTCTTGTCTTGCCTCCTGTCCTGTCGCGACGGCTGACGCGTTTTGCCAAGCCGCGGCCTCACCTGGGCAAGCGCTTCCCGTGATTCGGACTTGGGGTGTGCCGCCGGCGGCCGCATGATGTGAGGAGGGCTTCTAATATTTTGCCATGTTTTTTTGCACAGCCGGGAATCACTTGGGCTTGAACACCAGCACTTGGGACGCCACAATGAGTGGTTCCCCAGGAGACCCCAGGGCGTTGCCTGCAACCAGCCCGATCTTGGGGGCGGCGGCTTCTTGTCCGGCGAATCCTCCGTGGCTCGCCATGGATATTTTGCCGTAACCGATTTGGTTCACGAGGTTAGAAAAAAACTCGCGGGCGACCTGCCTGCGATTACCCAGCCAGCGAAGGTTTTTGGTACTTCCATGTCCGAGCTACTTCACGTCGATCAGCGCAAGACCCATGGCAAACTGAACAATCGGCGCCTCCGTCGCGTGGGGCAGTTGCCGGCCGTCTTGTATGGCCATGGCGAGGAGCCAATCAGTCTCACGTTGTCCGCCGAGCAGTTCGAGGCTTCGCTGCGCCATGGGGCGAAAGTTCTTGATCTGGAAGGGGCCGCGACCGGCAAGGCTTTGTTGCAGGACGTGCAATGGGACACTTTTTTCAAGCACGTGCTGCACGTCGATTTGCTCCGCGTGGTTGCCGGTGAAAAGGTGAAGATTGATGTGCCGGTTGAATTGCGCGGCGAAGCCCCAGGGCTACTCAACGGCGGCATCATCGAGCAGATGATCCACTCCCTGGAGATCGAGGTGCCGCTCGACGTTGTTCCAGATCGGTTGCACCTGAACGTCAATCGTTTGGAAATCGGCGCCGAACTGTGCGTCAAGGACATCGAGGATCTGCCGCCTGGGGCGACGATCCTGGCCGATCCCGACGAGATGATCGTCCATTGCATTCAGCCAGCTGCGGAAGAGGAGGAAGGTGCCGGCGAAGAAGGCGTGGTTGCCGAGCCAGAGGTTATTGGCAAGGGCAAGGAAGAAGAGGAAGAAGGCGAGGGCGAGAAGTAAGACCGCCGCGGCATGAAACTGATCGTCGGATTGGGCAATCCCGGGAGAAAGTACGAGAACACGCGGCACAATGTTGGCTACGAGGTGCTGAATCTCGTGGCCCAGCGCTGTGGCGATGGGACAGACAAGGAAAAATTTGAAGGTCGGTTGAGCGAGGCGGCGATTGCCGGGGAACGCGTCCTGCTGCTTCGGCCGCATACATGGATGAACCGCAGCGGTGCAAGTGTCGGGGCGGCGGTGGAGTTTTACAAGTTGGACCTGGCGGACGTGCTTGTGGTGTGTGACGACTTCAACCTGCCGCTCGGAAAACTGCGGTTTCGCAGCGAGGGGTCGGCGGGCGGTCAGAAGGGGTTGGCGAATATCATTCAACGGTTGAATTCGGAAGATTTCAGTCGGCTGAGAATTGGCATCGGTCCGGTGCCCAGCGCGTGGGATGCGGCTGACTTCGTTTTGGGTAAGTTCACCACGACGGAACGTGAGGAAATTGACAATGTGATCGCGAGAGCGGTCGGCGGTGTCGAATGCTGGGTGGCCGAGGGCGTCGCGGCAAGCATGAACCGCTATAATTAGTCCTTCGTCTTGGGTCCCGGGGGGGCTTAGGACGAAGGGCCTGGAATACCTGGAGTAATAATTTTGGCAACGAACATCAACGTTTATGAAGCGATGTTTATCTTCGACTCGAACCGGTTCGCGCGCGAACGCGCAGCGCTATCGGGTGAGGTCGAAGGCATGATCAAGGCGGCCGGTGGGGAAGTGCTGGTGAGCCGATTGTGGGAAGAACGGCGGCTCGCGTATCCACTTGCGGGCCACCGCAAGGGCACCTACTGGCTGATTTACTTCCGGGGCCCAAGCTCAATCGTCAAGCCTCTCAATCACGACTTTGAAATCCACGAAGGGATTTTGCGGCAGCTTATGCTGAAAGTGCATCCGCACCTGGTGGAGGTTGTGTTGGAGCACGCGAAGGCCGGCCCGGTGCAGCCAGGGCCGCCGGCGCAGCCAGTAGCCGTTGCAGCCGATCCGGTGGTACAGGGCAGCGAAGTATAAAGACATCCAGTAGGAGTCTTTTGAACGGGTGTTCAGTATTCGGAAGATGTCGCCACTCGACGCTGTTGAAAGGAATGGTTTCTCATGGCTAGTTTCAATCGAGTGATTCTCGTTGGCAATCTGACCCGCGATCCCGAGTTGCGGTACATTCCGAGCGGCACCGCCGTGTCTGAAATCGGCTTGGCGGTGAACGATCGCGTGAAACGAGGCGATCAATGGGTTGAGGAGACGACATTCGTCGACGTTACTCTGTGGGCTAGGCTAGCAGAGATTGCCAACGAGTACCTCAGCAAAGGCTCGCCAGTGCTGATCGAAGGCCGGCTGAAACTTGACCGCTGGGAAAAAGATGGCCAGAAGCACTCAAAATTGCGGGTTATCGGTGAGCGGATGCAGATGCTCGGCGG